>NZ_WWSL01000007.1:0-87058 GCF_009875845.1 Collinsella sp. BIOML-A6 | reverse complement strand
CTAATGGCTTGGCGTCAGCATGCCGCGATTCTGTCGCACGGAGAGCATTTCCCAGTTGACAAAACTATAGGAACACCCCCCTCGATCCGGCGGCGATAGCTGACGAATAAGCGCCGGCAATGCGCTGGCGCTAAGGCAGGCCTCCGACGTCTACCTATATGCAAAGCGCCCGCTTGCCGGGGGAGCAAGCGGGCGCCTGTGAGCGAATATGTTTGCGGTGAGAGCTGGAATGAGCGGTGGGGTGGCGACTAGTTGGTCGTACCGGAATCGTTACCCGTGCCCGTGCCCGAGCCCGAACCCGAACCCGAACCTGAGCCCGAGCCCGAGCCCGAACCCGAGCTAGAAAGTGCGACCGTCAGCGTAATCGTGCTGTCGGTGGATTGCTTACCGGTGGGGGAGACGCCCGTAACGGTGGCATTCTCGTTGCCGCTCACAGGGTTGCCATTCTGGTCACAGAAGCTGATGTTGTAGAAACCGGCGTTGTTGAGCGCGGTGACGGCGGCGGAGATACTCTTGCCGTACAGGTTGCCCGGGACGCTGGCCTTGCCGGACTTCTTGGCGATGACGACGGTGATCGTGGCACCGGGCTTCTGCTTGCCGCTGGGGTTCCAGCTAATTACGGTACCCTCGGTAACCGAGTCGTTTTCCTGGTAGCTCACGTCGACGCCAAAGCCAGCCATGTCGAGAGCGTTGCGTGCCTGGGCCTCGGTCATGTCGGTCAGATCGGGCACCGAGGTGGTGTCCGGGCCGCTGGAGACCTTGTACGAGATGGTCGTGCCCTTCTCGACCTCCTTGCCGGCAGCAGTGCTCTGTTCAAAGACCTGGCCCTCTTCGGCCTCGTTGGCTTCTTCCGAAGCGCTGCCCTTCAGGCCCACGCTTGCCAGTGCGGCCTCGGCCTGGTCCTTGGTCAGGCCGATGAGCTGCGGAACCTCAACCTTCTCGGAGGGCTTAGGGCCCTTGGAGATTACCAGGTTCACCCTCGTGCCCTTGGCCTTTTTGGTGTTGCCGTTGGGGGTCTGCTCGGCGACCTTTCCCTCGTCGACATCGTCGTTGTAGCTCTGGTCGACGGAGCCAACCTCAAGGCCGGCTTTCTTGATCAGCTCAATAGCGGTTTCCTGGTCCTTGCCCAGCACGTCGGGCACCGTGACCTGTTCGCCACTGAACATGCCCGTGGCAAAGGCCACTACGATGCCAATCACGGCGACGGCGGCAATCACGGCGGCGATGATCTTGTTCTTGTTGGACTTAGGCTTCTCAGCCTCGTAGGAGCCTGTGGAGCCCGAGACAGCGCTGCGGGCGGTATTCTGACCGCTCACGCCCGAGACGGGACGAACCATAGCGCGCGTTGAGTCGGAAAGCTCGCGGGTCTTGGTGGCGCCCAGGTCGCCGGCGGCACCGATGACGCGCGTGGGCTCCGAGACGTTGACAGCACGGCCGGACAGGTAGCTGTTGAGCACCTGACGCAGCTCGTCGGCCGTCTGGAAGCGGTTTGCCGGGTCCTTCTCCATGCACTTGAGGATGATGCGTTCCAGGTCGGCATCGACACCGGAGTTGATCTGGCTCGGCGGGATGGGGAGTTCGTTGACCTGCTTGAGCGCGACTGAGATGGCGTCATCGCCGTCAAAGGGTACGCGGCCGGTGGCGCACTCGTACATGACGACACCCAGCGAGTAGATATCCGAGGTGGGGCCGAGGTCCTGGCCGCGGGTCTGCTCGGGGCTTACATAGTGGGCGGTGCCCAGCACGTTGTTGTCCTGCGTGAGATGACTGTTCTTGGCGCGTGCGATGCCAAAATCCATTACCTTGATGTTGCCGTCGGGCAGCACCATGATGTTTTGCGGCTTAATGTCGCGGTGGATGATTTCGTGCTTGTGTGCGACCGAAAGCGCGGAGCTGATCTGCGAGCCGATCTGCGCGACCTTCTTGGGATCGAGGGCGCCGTGGCTCTTGATGCCGCTCTTAAGGTCGGTACCGCGCAGGTACTCCATGACGATGTAATAGGTGTCGCCGTCCTTGCCCCAGTCGTAGACGCCCACGATATAGGGGGAAGACAGGCCGGCAGCTGCCTGGGCTTCCTGCTTAAAGCGGGCGGCGAAGGTGGCGTCGCCGGCATACTGCGGAAGCATGATCTTGACGGCAACCGTGCGGTCGAGGACCTGATCCTGTGCGCGGTAGACGGTCGCCATGCCGCCCGTTCCCACCTTATCCTTGAGGAGGTATCTTCCCCCGAGGACCCTCTGTTCCATTCCTGCTCCTAACATAACTATTCGCTCAACGATGTGTGTAGTACCAAATGTGTGGCCGCTGGGGCCGCGTGGCGCGTAGCCGCTAGCTCATCGGCCGTGGCGCATCCCAAGTATCCGCTTTGATCACGGGCATCACGCTCCCTGTGCGGCGAGCGCCGCGGTCAGGACGATACCGGCAATCTTAGCCGCCTTGACGTCGTGTTTGTCGTAATCCTCCAGGGCCACCGAGATGGCAACCGTGGGTGAATCGTAAGGTGCAAAGCCAACAAACGTAGAGTTGACGTTGGCGCCGCCGGTCTCGGGCGAACCGGTCTTGCCGGCAACCTTGACGCCCGGAATCTGGGCATCGGTGCCGGTACCGGACTGGACGACGGCGAGCATGGCCTGCTTGACCTGGTCGGCCGTGGCAGAGCTGACAGCCTGGCCCAGAGAGCGGGACTGCGTGGTCTTAACCACGGTTCCGTCCGGGGCGAGTATCTGGGACACAAAGAACGGGTCCATGACCACGCCGCTGTTGGCGATAGCGGCGGCGATCACGCAACTCTGCATAACGGTGGACTGCGGGCCAGGCGTGTGGTCCATGCCGACGGGCTGGCCGGCGCCTGCCCAAGCGGTCTCCCACTCGGTCATAAGCGACGGGTCGGCCATGATGGAGGCGGCGGAGGTCAGATCTTGGCCGAGCTTTTGGCCGTAGCCAAAGGCGTTGGCAAACTGGACGAGCGAGCTGGCGCCAATCTCGTTGGCCACCTGGCCAAAGACGACGTTGGACGACACGGCGAAGGCCTGCTGCAGGCTGATGGTGCCGTAGCTTTCGTTGGCATAGTTGGTGACCGGCGCGTTGCCGATGTCCATGGAGCCGGGCGCCTGGTACGTGCTGGTAAAGCTGGCGGTGCCGGTTTCGAGTGCCGCGGAGAGCGTGACGACCTTAAAGGTCGAGCCCGGGGTGTACAGCGCGTCCATGGCACGGTTGTACATGGAGCCGTCCTCGCCGCCGCCCGACTGGAGCAGCGCATCGATATTGGTGTTGTCGTAGGTGGGCGAGCTCGCGCACGCAAGGACCGCACCGGTGCGCGGATCCATGACCACCACAGCGCCCTTAAAGCCCTTGAGCGCCTGCTCGGCAGCCGTCTGGATGCGCGAGTCGATGGTGAGCTTGGCGGTATTGCCCGGCTGGGTCTGCCCCGCGAGCGACGCGATGGCGTTGTTCCAGCTGGAGTAATCCTTGGAGCCGGTGAGCGTGTCGTTCATGACGCTCTCGATGCCAGCGGCGCCATACTGCTGGCTCACGTAGCCCACCACGTGCGCGGCCATATTGCCGTTGGGGTAGGAGCGGGCGTAGGTGCCGTCCTGCTGCTGCAGCGACTCGGCCAGCGTCACGCCGTCGGACGTGATGATGGAGCCACGCTGGATGTACTTGGAGCGGGCGATGGTGTGGTTGTTGGTCGGCATGTCCTGGTAGTCCTTCGCCTTGATGACCTGGACATAGGTGAGGTTGCCGATAAGGATGGCGAACAGCGCCGTGAAGGCAAGCACGGCACGAGTCAGACGGTTGGCAAGTGCCACGCGGCCGAGCACGCCGGACTCGGGCGTGTCGAGCAGGCGACGACGCATGCGAGAACCCGCGGAGCGGTTACCGTGGCTGTAGGAAGGTTCGTTGGCAAAACGCGTACCGGTCGGGGCAGCGGCGGATGCGACCTGGTCATCGGTGATGGCGGCCATGGTGCCGGTGCCGGTGAGCTCGGCTTCGCGTCCGGTCGCCTCGTCGCCGGCGCGCAGCAGCAGCGCGACGATAATAAAGCTCGCCAGCAGCGAGGAGCCGCCCTGGCTCATAAAGGGCAGGGTGACGCCGGTCAGCGGGATCAGACGGGTTACGCCGCCAACGATTAAGAATGCCTGGAAGCTGATGGCCGCCGTAAGGCCGGTCGCGCTAAAGGCGGCAAGGTCGGACTTGGCGCGGGCGGCCGTGGTGAGGCCGCGCACGGCAAAAAGCATAAACAGGATGAGCACGGCGCCGCCGCCCAAAAGGCCCATTTCCTCGCCGATGGCCGAGAAGATAAAGTCGGACTCGACGACGGGGATGTTGTTTGCCATGCCGTTGCCAATGCCGACGCCGGCCAGGCCGCCGTCGGCCAGCGAGTAAAGTGACTGTACGATCTGGTAGCCCTGGCCCTGGGCGTCCTTAAACGGATCGGCCCAGACCTGGAAACGCACCTGCACGTGCGACAGGAACTTGTAGGCGCCCACGGCTCCAACGGCTAGCAGTGCAAGGCCGATGATGACGTACGAAAGGCGTCCCGTGGCAACATAGAGCATCAGCAAAAAGATGGTGTAGAACAGGACGGCCGAGCCCAGGTCGCGTTCGAAGACGACGATGAGCAGGCACACGCCCCACACGGCAAACAGCGGCAACAACAGGCGGAAGCGCGGAATCTTGAGGCCCAGGATCTTGCGGTTGGAGATGGAGAGCAGCTCGCGGTTTTCGGCCAGATAGCCTGCCAGGAACAGGACGATGAAGACTTTGGCGAACTCGCCGGGCTGGATGGTGAAGCCCGCGATGCGAATCCACAGCTTGGAGCCCGAGATCGTGGTGCCGATAAAGATCGGCAGCATCAGCAGGATGATGCCGATAATGCCAAAGGTGTACTTGTAGCGCATGACCACGTCGAGGTTCTTGACCAGTGCGAGCGTTCCCACCATGAGCGCCACCGAGACAAACAGGATGATGAGCTGCGAGATGGCGAGATCGGGGGCCAGGCGCGTCACGAATGTGATGCCGATGCCCGAGAGCACAAAGACGATGGGCAGGATGGCGGGGTCGGCGCCGGGCGCCAGGATGCGCACGGCGATATGCGCCGCGGCGAAGGCGGCGAACAGGCCGATCGGCACGGCGAGCGTCTCAAAGGAAATCGTGGCACCCGCGGTGAGCACGTACATCGCATAGAGCAGGATGACGGGGAACGCCGAGGCGATGAGCAAGAGCAGTTCGGTGTTGCGGCGACTCATAAGCGGCACTCCCTTTCTAATTCTTATCGGAGGCTTCGGCCTCGGCTGACTGTTCGGCGGTTTTCTCGGAATCTGACTCGGAGGTGGATTTCTGATCGGTGTTGTCGCGAATCGTTTGCGCGTCAATCACCTGACGGGTCTGCTCCTCGTCAATCTGATGGCGGTACTTGGAAATGGTGTCCTGCGCATCGTCGACACTCGTTTGCGGAATGCCTGCCTTCAGGCGGTTTTGCGTGTCTTCGGGCAGGTCGGACAGCTTGATGCTGGTTTCGCTCTCGAGCCAGTGGAGCTCGACCCCGAGCGTCTTGCCGGGCAGGCCGCGCCAGACGGCGACGTTGCCGTGGTAGGTTCCCAAGTAATAGGAGCCGGTGACGCCCGTGTATGCCCAGATGCCTGCTACCAGCACAAAGACAAGGGCCAAGACGGCGGCGATGGTGACATTGCGGCGTCGGAGGCGTTTTGCCTCGCGCACGACGCCGTCGTCGACCAGGTCGACCACCACCACGGTCACATTGTCGTGGCCGCCGGCGGCGAGCGCCGCGTCCACCAAGTTGTCGACACAGATCTGTGCGGTCGAGGACTGCGTGGCGATGTTCTCGATATCGCTATCGGGAATCATGCTCGAAAGACCATCGGAGCACAGAATCAGGCGGTCGCCTTCCTCGATGTGCAGGGTAAAGTGGTCGGCATACATGGCGGGATCCGAGCCCAGCGCGCGGGTGATGACCGAGCGGTTGGGGTGGACACGGGCCTCGTCGGCCGTAATCTCGCCGGCATCCACGAGCTCCTCCACGTAGGAGTGGTCGCGGGTCACGCGGATGAGCGTACCCTCGTGGAGCAGGTAGGCGCGCGAGTCGCCCACGTGGGCGATGGCGAGCGTGTCGTTTTCGATGTAGGCGCAGGTGGCCGTGCATCCCATGCCGGGTTTGCCCAGACCGTTGAGGGCGGCCTCGATTACGGCGGCGTTGGCGGCCTCGACGGCTGCGGCCAGGCGCGCGGCGTCGGCGGACTGCGGCGCCGTCTTGGCGATGGTCTCGACGGCGATGGAGGATGCCACCTCGCCGGCGGCGTGTCCTCCCATGCCGTCGCACACGCAAAAGAGCGGCGACTGCACCAGATAGGAGTCCTCATTGTGCGGGCGTACACATCCGACGTCGGAGCGGGCGCCCCACATAAGCTGCGTGGTGGTGCCGGCGTCGTAGGTCGAGTCGGTCTCGATGCGCTCGTCGGTCAGCGGCTCAAAGCTCATGGTCGAGCCGGGATCTTTGAGCTTTGCCTCCACGGCGGCGACATCGATCTCGGCGGTGTCGCCGGGGGAGACGGTGTCGGCATCGTTGCCCGACTCGGCGTCGGAGACGTCCGGAAGGCCGATATCTTCGGTTACGCGGTCGGCGGGATCGCCGTCCTGCTGCGGCTCGGCAGCCGTCGGCTCGGGGGTCGCAAAGTGCGACGGCGCGGGCGTGCTCTGGGGTTGAGCGGAGGGCTCGGGAGCTGTGGCGGGCGCGGCAACGGGCTGCTCGACTTCGGCAGGCGTTGCGGGTGCGGGTGCCGCCTCGCTTGCCGGGGCGACGGGGAATACCGGCGCGGCAGGCTCGGGGGCTGCAAACACGGCAGCGCTCTCGTTCATCGCCTCGGCGACGGGCTCGGCAAAGTGAGCCGGTGCGGGCGTTGCCTCCGGTTCCGCGGGCTGCTCGGCGGTGTGCGCGCCGATGGGGGCGTCGAGCAGCCCGGTGTCGGCGTCCTCGTCATCGTCATCGACGAGTGCCGGATATTCTTGAGTTACATGCGAAAGAGGCAGGGAGAACACGGTGTCCTCGGGCTCTACGGTCGCAGGGCGCGCCGGAGCGGCATGAGCCGGCGCAGCTGCGGGGGCAGTCGGCGTCTCGGGCATGGTTGCGGACTTGTTCTCCTCGTCGATCATCGACGGTTCACCTTCATGACCACGTCGCCAATCTGGACCTCGTCACCCTCGCGCAGCGTTGCGGGCTCCACCAGCTGACGGCCGTTAACGAGCGTGCCGTTCAACGAGTTGAGGTCCTCGATGATGAGTGCCGGGCCCTGCAGCGAAAAGCGTGCGTGCGAGGCCGAGACAAACGGTTCGTTGATGCAGATGTCCGAGGACGGCGAGCGGCCCACGATGACGGGGCCGAGCATGTCTACATGGATGCCACGGATGCCGCGCGGACCCTTGTCCACATCGATCGTCCAGATAGCGGAGTCGCGGCGCTGGCCGCGTACGAGTCCCACGCCGGTTTTCATGACGGCGAACAGGAAGATGTAGAGCAGGGCGACTAGGACGATGCGGCCTGCAAAAAGGACGATATCGATGTTCATAAGCGACTATCCCCTAAATTCAAAGGTGCTTAGGCCAAACGTCAGCAGGTCGCCGTTGCGCAGCGGGCAGCGCGTGATGCGGCGGTTGTTGACGAGCGTGCCGTTGGTGGAGTTGAGGTCCTCGATCGACCAGTCCGAGCCGGTAAAAGTGAGCTGGGCGTGACGGCGCGAAACGTTGGGGTCGCGCAGGGCGATGTCCGAAACCGAACGCTCGCGACCGATGGTCACCTGCGCGGAAGTGATGCTGTGGCTCTCGCCGCTCACGACGTCGACGAGCTGGGCAAGCGGGCGCTGCGGGGCGCGAGAGCTTGCCATGTTGGAGGCGATGCTGGCGGCGGCGCCCAGGCCCACGGCGGCGCCGGTCGCGGCGGCTCCGCCCATGCCGGCAAGCGCGTCGCGCGAGACGGTTTGTGGCACGGGAATGGGTGCGGCGGCGGGGTCGGGGACGTTGGGCGCAAAGGGATCGGCCGCGGCGAGCGGGTCGGGAGCGGCGGCACGGGGCGCCGGCTGCTGGGGCATGGCGGCGGGGTGCTGTTGTTGCGGAGCGGCGAATTGCTGCTTGCCGGCGCGGGGGGCGCTGACGGCACGGCTTGCGGCCGAGTTGTTCTGGCCCAGGCCATTCTGGTAGGCGCGCTCTTCCTCGTACAGGCGACCGAGCGTGGGGGCGTCGACGTTCTCGGCAAAGACCGAGAACTTACCGGCACGCAGCTGCGGGTCGATCATAAAGCGAACGAGGGGTTCGCCGACAAACACATAGCGGCGCTTTTCGGCCTGTGCCTTCACAAACTCGCGGACTTCGCGCGAAAGCTCGGGGTAGAACGGGGCGAGCATGGGATCGTCATCGACGGCGATCAGGATGGTATAGAGTGCCGGCGCGGTGTTGACGCCGTTGATCACCAGAGTCTGATCCTCCATGTCGCGAGCGGCCTGCTTGGCAAGCTTCTTAAAGGAGAACGGGGCACGGGTGGCACCGAAGATGCCGGCCACGTGGTCCTCGAAGATGTTCAGGAAGTTCACGAAAGATCACTCTCCGTATAGGTTCTTTGGTATCCGAGCAAATATAGGCATATCCCAACGATTATAGAGGATAGGGTTCCCGCAACCGCCGCCTTGACGACGACCGCGGCCGCAAGGCTGGCAATTTCCATATGGTGTGCAAGACAGAGCGACGCCGCGGAGCCTATTCCGCAGCCGGCGATGGCAGCGATTGCAGTTAGGTTCGAGCCCTGCTCGGCATGCTTGGCATGGGCGTTGAGCAGCAGAGATGTCAGTGCAGCTGTCGCCGCGACGAGCACGATGGCAGCCCAGGAGAGCATGTCTCCCAGCGCCGCGGCAACATTGCCGAGCCCCAGCACGCCTCCGGCGGAAAGCGCAACCGTAGCCAGGCGGCCAAAAAGCGCGCCCATCCCCGTGGCGGCCGCGGCGCTTGCCGGGCCGAGCCAAAAGGCCGCGATGCCGGCGGCGACCCCGGCGGCAAGGAGGGCGTCGCCCGTTAGACAGCCAAGTGCCACCGCGCAGGTGAGCGCGGCGCTCGCGGCGGCCTCGGTGCGGCCCCAGGCGATCCACCAACCGGACATGGTGGCGGCAAAGAGCACCGCGACGGGCAGCATCGACAGGATGCCCTGCGCCTGCATGGTGGCGTTGGCCATAAGTACCAAAAAGCCCACGGCCGAGATGGCCGAGCCAATCTGCGGGGCCAGGCCGGCGGCCGCTCCAATCGAGATGGCCGCGGCAATAAGTCCGGGAAGCGCCGCGACGCCAGCCGTCTGCATGATCAAAAAGCTAAAGGCACCACACGTTAGCGCCGAGATGGCGCGCATGGTGTAGTCGCGCGCATGGCTCCAGCGCGTGCCCGCCCAGCCGAGTGCGGGGTCGACCTCGATGGCGTCGTCCTCGTAGTACGACGGCTCGATATCGTCGAGCTCCTGCTCGTCATCCGAAAGCTCGCCAACCATTTGCTCCAGGCTGCGACGGCCCTCGCGCACGCTGCCCAGACCGGCAAGGAGCTGGTCGCAAAATGCCTCGATGCTGTTGGGGCGGTCCTGCGGCATGGGGGAGAGCGCGCTCATGAGCGCGCTCTCGGCTCCCGGGGGAAAGTGCGGGATGAGCTCGCTGGGGTAGGTGGCACCGCCGATGATGCGGCCGAGCGAGTTGGCGGGCGTGGCGGCCATAAAGGGAGCGCTGCCGCATAGGCCTTCGTAGATCACACAGGCAAGGGCGAAGACGTCGGCGCGCTCGTCGACCGTGCCAGTCTCGATGTCGAGCTGCTCGGGTGGCATGTAGCCGATGGTGCCGCCGCGCGAGCCGCCAAAGCCGCCGGCAGACGACAGACGTGCCATGCCAAAGTCGGTGAGCTTAACGTTGCCCGAGTGGTCGATGAGCACGTTGGCAGGCTTGATGTCCAGGTGGAGCACGCCATTGCTATGGGCGAAGGTGAGCGCCTGGCCCAGCGCGTCGGCAATGGCCGCGGCCTCGTCAAGGGTGAGTGAGTGGCCGTCCACGCGATGCAAAAACTCGGCGAGCGACATGCCATCGACATATTCCATGACCAGGTAGGCATAGGCGGTATCGTGCGTAAAGTCGATAACCTGCACGATATTGGGATGTTGAAGCATGGCGGCGGTGTGTGCCTCGCGCAGGACATCCATGATGTCGCTGGCGGGCATGCCGGCGCCGTTGATCAGGGGGATGCGCTTAATGGCCACGCGACGGCGCAGGTGCGTGTCGCGGCAAATCTCGATGGAGCCAAAACCGCCGGTCGCCAGTGTCTCGAGCGGTTGGTACCGCTTGAGCAGCTCGCGAGAGCTGGTGCCCTCCAAGGGAACGTCCGGCGAGAACCGGGCGGTATGTTGCGAGAAAAGCGGCATGGCCAACCCTCGTGCGTTTAAAGTTCGTTTGCGAGCGGCGGGCGCGGGGCCGAGCCATTCGCGGCGGCATAGATGCTGCTAGTGTAGCACGCTCGGGCAGATGACGAGGAAAACGAGCGGTCCGGGCGATATAATGACGCGCTATGGAGGCCATATGCTCTTTTCCCGCCGTTCTGCTACATCTGCCTGTGCCATTGCGCTTATCGTAATGGCGGTCACCCCTTATCACCGGTTTTCATCTTCAATCGGCCTGGCATCAGGTGCAATGACCTGGCTCGTTATCCTGGGCGCATGCCTTGCGGCGTTTGTTCATGGTGCTGCGCTCCGCAAGGGGGGAGAAATAAGACGGCCGAAGCATCTCGGTGCCATCGGTGTTTTCCTTGGTGTTATTGCAACGGTTCCCGAATGGGCCGACCTGGCCTTCTATGCTCGCGGAGATTCTATTCCATTCGTGTTTGCACCGATCTGGCTGTTGCATGGCGTTTCGTGTGCCTCGTGCTTTGCTGGGTCGCTGCTCCTCTCATATGTAATTTGGAATACGGCGGGCTCTCCTTTGACGCAGGGGGCGACAGGAACTGACGAAAGAGAAACTCGTCACCCGCAGGACGCGATTTTTACAGAAACAATAGCCGTCCTGTCTTGCCTGCTGTTTTGCTGTCGAGTTTCATGGAGAATTGTTCCTGGGCCATGGGGGATGCCCTCTGTTTCGGCCGCGTCAATTGGTCTTGTGCTTTTAATTCCTCTGGTCTATCTCGGGTTGGCTGTGGCCCTGCTGCTTTGCTGTCCTCGCGCCTTTGGTCGGGGACAGAGCGACGTGTTTGCCCGTTCTGTGCTCGTGGCAGTCCCTATTGGTCTTGTTCCGGCTGTCGAGGTGGCATACTTCGCAAACGATGCCGCGGTCATTGCATCACTGTCGATGGGGTCCGCTATTGCTGTTGCCTTCGTGTGCACGTTGCTAAGGGGGAAATGGGACAACAATCCGGATATTGCCTGCGCGTCCGACCCATTCGATGCGGGGGTGTTTTCCCCTGCCCTGTCGCCTCGAGAGGAGCAGTTTGTTCGACTGCTGCTCAAAGGGAAAACGCCGGCGGAAATTGCCAAGGAGACGGATACGAAGCCATCGACGGTGCGAACAACGCTTCACCGAGCATACGGGAAGGCATCGGTTGCGGGCTCACGCGAGCTCGTGGCGTTGTTTGCGGGTGAGGGTGATACTGTAGGGCAAGAGCCGCCGCAGCGACATGCTGACGATATGTTGTCATCAGCTCGAGCGCGCCGGCTGTTTCGATACCTGCTCACATTATTTTTCATCCTCCTGGCGGCAGGCCCCTTGGTAATGGCGGATAGCGATTGGGGGTCCGGTGTTTCGTGGGCTGTCGCCTTTTCTCTCTCAAGCTATGCATTGGGTCTCGGACTGTTTCTGTCGCTACGCTACACGGGTGGAAAACCGAATCGTAAAGCTGCGCTGGATAGGGCAGGCGAAGCGATCGGGCTCGGAAGCCCGTGCGTGTGGGCGATACTGTCTGCTGTGGAATGGTCTTTTGTCTATATCGCGGCATGGAGGTGCATACGTGATCCGTTGATGGCTGCACCGGTCCTGGTTTGCGGCATAGCGTCTATGGCTTCGCTCGCTGTTAAGCTGCGACCGTTTAAGGTTCATGCCCATACTCGGGCTATCGTGCCGTTGGTCTCAATGGGCATGGTTGCCTTAATCTATGCGGTCGCTAGGGGGCGAATCCACGGGTTTGCGGTGCTGACGGGGATGCTGCTCACGTATATAGTGCTGCGCGGCTGTCCGCAGCGCAAAATGCTCGGGGTATGGATGCTTTGCTTTGGGGCGACGGCTCCTGCTTGGGTTGTCTTGCTCAACATGGCGCAGGATCTGACGGTTTTCAAGCCGTTGTTCCTCGTGTCGTTGTTGGGGCAAAGTTCGGCTGTCAATGTCGTCGTGGCAACGGTGATCGTCTGCTGGTCTGTGCCCATATTCGTCACGCACATCGCGCTCGCCCGCTCGGTTGAGGACGAGAAAGCCGTCTTGGAGTACCGCGCGAACGGGTCCACCGAAACAGCCCGCGTGCGCCAGCTGGCCCTGCTTATGTCTCGCTCCCTTTCTGATGTTCAGTCGCAAATCTTGCTGATGACGGCAGAGGGCGCAACGACAAAGGCTATTGCGGAGGATGTCGGTTACGCTGCATCTACGGTGCAAGCACTGCGGTCTGCATCTTACCGCCAGTTGAGGATCAAGAATAAAGCGGAGCTTATTTCATTGTTATCGCAGGTAGATAACGTGTAAACGCCTGAGCAATCAACTCAATAGCGGGTGTTTACAGACATCTTTCTCTATTCATGCAAAAGTTGCCGTGCGTCGACGCATTGTTAACCGCTTTTGATTAGGGCCGGGCACTGTTGCTCGGCCCCATCCCCTCGATGGGAGGATGATGACATTTGAATAGAAATCTAATACGGCACGAGTTATCCAAGATATTTGGAAACCATATATTTGCGTTGGCTCTTATTTTGGCGACTGCCATTTCGATGGCAGCTGCCATCGAGGCGTGGTGGACGCTCGAGACTGAACGCAAGCAGCTGTTATCTTTTGGCTACGGCATTGGCCTGCAGTCTCAGACATACCTCGGCCAAACGCGTGAAAGTAGCTTTGGCAACTGGATTGTTGTGAGCGCGAACGCGCCGTTGTTAGCGTCGGTGTTTTTCTATGCGCTGCCGTTGCTTGCCATGTTGGCCGGGTCGTGGTCATGCCTGTCCGAGCGTTTGAGCGGTTACGAGGCACAGATCTGCACGCGTGTTTCTAGAAATGCATACGTGAACGTGAAGATGCTGTCTGCTTTCCTCTCTGCGTTTGCGGTCACGGCTATTCCGCTACTCGTGAACTTCCTGATTGTCTCCATGCTGTTTCCCGCGTATCTCCCCCGAGTCGACGAATCGATTTATGTTGGGCTCTATCTGCATAGCTATTTTTCTGGTCTGTTTTATTCCCGGCCTCTGTTATACGTGCTGGTTTATACACTGTTCGATGCGGTGACGCTGGGGGCTCTATCCATGGCCGTGACTGGTCTGTCGGTTGTGTTTCGCAGCAGAATCAAGGCGATGGTCGTTCCATATCTGATTATGGTTGCATGGCACTTTGTTAACGATTGGATTTTTAGCGTCCTTTCATGCGTCGGCTTTAACTGCAACATTCTTAACAGCATCAGGTCGGAATCACTAAATAACTGGCCCGACATCCGAGCGGGGGTTGCAGAAATCATTTTGCTGTTCGTCTTTTCTTTGATTTCCGCGAGATTCTTAAAAAGACGCGAGGTGGTCTGATGCTGTTTAGGCTGGTCGCCGCGGACCTGAGGACCGTTTTGAAGAAGAACATCCTTACTTTTATTGCGATTGCGGCAGTGACCGTTGCGAACTTGGTGTACGCCTACGGCTTGTCTTCTGTGTATGGGGTTCGGACGAATGCCTTGGGGTTTGCTGATAATCTCGCGCTCGTGTTTGCCGGATCTGCTCCGTTTGAGCCTAGGCCCGGGGTCATGTTTGTGCCTCCGCTAGGATGGCTTTTTCTCATTCTGCTTATTCTCTATACAACACTCGATTATCCGACCGAATCGTTACACGGGTTTGGTTTGCAAGCGCTTGTTCGATGTCGGGCAAGAACCCTTTGGTGGGTCTCGCGTTTTATCTTGGTGGCGGCGGTAACGGCATTTTCGCTGCTCGTGATGGTTTGCTCTGTTGTGATTTGGAGCTTGATGGTGGGTGCCTCGTTCAGCGCGGTCGTCCATGGTGAGTCGCTTCAGCTGGCTAATTTGGCGCCGTGGTTTCTCAAAGCTGGCGAGGCAGATGCGCTGCCGTTTTTCGTAGGACTTTTTCTTGCTTTTGAGGCTCTTGCGTTTGCGCAGGCAGCGGTTGGGTTTGTGCTTGGGTCGTCAGTCTCGTTTGTGGTTTTAATGAGCTACCTGATCTGCTCGGCATTTGCGCGGCATTGGGTGCTGCTGGGAAATGCCCTGATGCTGTTGCGCTGGGGCGGAATTGTCAAAGAGGGAATCGCGACGGGCTCGAGCGTCTTGTTTTCAATTGTGATTATGTCGTTATGCCTATCGTTGGGTGGACTGTGGTTTCGAAGGGCCGACCTTATAGAAAAGGGGGACAAGATATGAGCGTGATCGTTAGGGACGTATCGAAGCGCATGGGCAAAAACGATGTTCTGCGCAACGTGTCCATCGAGGTTGACCCTGGGACTGTGGTCGGGCTTCAGGGGATAAACGGTTCGGGTAAGACCATGCTTATGCGAGCGGTCTGCGGATTGATCAAGCCTACCGAAGGCGAAATCTCTATCGATGGCCAAAGGCTTGGGGCGGACATCTCGTTCCCGCCGAGTCTGGGGATGTTGATCGAGGCGCCTTCCTTTTTGGGATATCTGTCTGGCTACGACAATCTGGAGCTCATCGCCCAGATCAAGGGCGTTGCCACTCCCGAGGACATTCGCTCTGCCCTGCGGCTCGTGGGGCTCGATGCAGACGAAAAAAAGAAGTTCCGAGCATATTCGCTTGGGATGAAGCAACGTCTGGGGATAGCTGCGGCAATTATGGAAAAGCCGAAGCTACTTGTTCTCGATGAGCCAACAAATGCCCTCGACGAAGCGGGCGTTGAAATGCTCAAGCGCGTTGTGGCGATGGCGGCCTCAACGGGCCGTGAGGTTCTTTTGTCCAGCCATGACGGAGAGGTGCTCGAGGGGCTGGCCAATCGGGTTTACTGCATGCGCGACGGTGCCGTTGTGAACGTTCGGGAAAGGTCGTGAGCACGATGAAGAAGGCCCTGTGGACGAGAAGGTCGATGCTCGCGCTTTTCGGCTGTGCTGCTACCGGCCTTGCGGGCATGAGGATGAGCGTCGTTAACGGAAATCGGGCAGTCATTCCTGAGAAATACTATGCAGAGGGCGAATGGCTCTCGATGGATGGGGCGTTTCTGGGGTCGAAGGATGTGGCGACTGATGGGTATTCGTTTTGTATAGACGGGGCGGAGCTGCTCACGCCGCGCGAGTATCTCAAGCGTGCGCATGATGATTATTCAAAATATGGCATCGTGGATACGAAAACAAAATTGAAGGACGCCGACACCACATGTGTTATCGCCGTAAAGATGCGTGTCAGGAATAAGGACAATGTCGAAGGCGGAATCAAAACGTATGTTTGGCATTTGGTACCGGAGCACGCGCCAAACTATGACTTTATGGTCAATACCGATCTGATAGCGCAGGCAATGCCGGCTCTGGGCGGTTCTGCTGCGTTTGCTGTACAGGTTGGGGCGGAGAACGAGTTGCTCGTCCCATTCATGATGCGAAACACCAACGATTACTTTGAAGATTACGAGACCGTCCGTTTTGAGAAGGCTTTTCCCGGGACTTATACGATGAAGATGACCGATCTGCCGGAGAGAAGGCTCTTAAGGTTTGAAGTGAAATAGCTCGAGAGTTAGGCAAAATGGGCCCATCGGCGGTACTCGCGCTCGATCCCAGGTGCCCCGGCCCGGAATGACGCGGAGCGAGGTGCCTTCGGCGTCGGCCGGTTTATCGCTTCTTCTTGTTCTTCTTCTGCTTGCGCTACTTGCCCTTGTTGTCCTGGGGCTTGTTGTCCTTGTCGCCCTGCTCGGCCTCGGCGGCAGCCTTCTCGGCCTTCATTTTCTTCTTCTTGGTCTCGATGCGGAGCTTTTTGTTGATGCGCGCCTTAAGGAAGGAGCCAAACTGCTCGGCATCGCCACGGACGAAGGTGTCCTTGGGGATCGTCACGCCCTGGTCGGCGAACATGGCCACAAAGATGCGCTCGCCGTCGAGCACGTGGTCGAGCTTCTCAAACGGGAAGAACTGCGACTTGCCGCTCTTGCCCCAGACCATCAGGCCGTCCTCGTTGGCAGCGACGCGGCGATAGCGGCCACCCATGGACTCGTCGGCCTCGACGGCTTCGATAAAGTCGCGCGCGAGCGTATGGTGCAGATTTTTGCTCCACCAGGCCAAAAAGGCGCCGAACACGATCAGCACGACGCCAAACTTGATCCAGTTGCCGCCGGCCGCCAGCATGCCAATACCCAGCAGCGCGGCAATGGCGGCGGCGACGTACAGGGAGCCACGGCGCCTGGGCGAGGCGACCAGGCGGGCGAAGTCGGTGACCAGATCGTTTTCGTACTGATACTCGTTGAGGTACAGGATGCCGTCATCGACCGCTGCCTGCGTCTCGAGCGCGACCTCGACCTGGTCGGCTGCTTCGGAGGGAACGAGGCTGCTCTCTGCGTCTGCCATGCTCTTTGGACTCCTATCGCGGCGGACTCGCCGTACGGGTTATTATGGAATGCAGTATGCCGTGCGACCGCATGGCCGCCGCGGCGACAAGACTCAGTATACCCGGGGGAGCACCCATGGAATCGTTGTACCGAAAGTATCGCCCGCTCACCTTCGACTCCGTGGTGGGCCAGCAGCATATCGTCTCGACGCTCGAGCACGCCATCACCGAGGGACGCCTGTCCCACGCCTACCTGTTCTGCGGACCGCGCGGCACGGGCAAGACCACCATGGCGCGCATTCTGGCCAAGGCGCTGCTGTGCCGCAATGCCGAGGCGGCGCGCGCCGAGGGTGCAAGCGGCTGCATGCCCGACGGTACTTGCGAGGAGTGCGAGCTCATCGCCGAGGGCAACCATCCGGATGTCTACGAGCTCGATGCCGCAAGCCGTACCGGCGTGGACAACGTGCGCGAGGAGATCATCAACTCCGTTAACTTTGCCCCGGTACGTGGCAAGTACAAGATCTATATCATCGACGAGGTCCACATGCTCACGACGGCGGCGTTCAACGCGCTGCTCAAGACGCTTGAGGAGCCGCCAGCGCACGTGATCTTTGTGCTGTGCACCACCGACCCGCAAAAGATTCTGGAGACCATCCTCTCGCGCTGCCAGCGCTTCGATTTCCACCGCATCGGTAACGAGGATATCGAGCATCGCCTGGCATACGTTTGCGAACAGGAGGGCTTCGATTACGACGACGAGGCGCTTGCCATCGTGGCACGCCATGCCAAGGGCGGCATGCGCGACGCGCTCTCCACGCTGGAGCAGCTGAGCGTCTTCGGCAACGGCACCGTGCATGCGGACGACGCCCGCTCGCTTTTGGGCGAGGTTTCGGACCAGATCCTGGGCGAGTTTTCCCGCGCCATTGCCGATCACGATGTTGCCGAGCTCTATGGACTGATCCGTGCGCAGGTCGAGGAAGGAAACGACCTGCTGGAGCTGACGCGCGACCTCGTGGCGCATGTGCGTGACGTGTACGTTGCCTGCGTTGCCGGTGCCCGTGCCGAGCTGTTTGAGGGCGGCTCCGAGCGGGCCGAGACGCTTGCTGCCGAGGCCGCTGCCTTTGGCGAGCATCCTGCCGATCGTTTGGCCCGTGTGCTGACGGTGCTCGACGATGCCGCCTTGGAGATGAGGGGTGCGAGCGACGTGCGCCTGGTGCTCGAAATCGCCTGCACCCGCCTGACGCGTCCCGAGGCCGATTTAACGATTGAAGCTTTGGCTGAGCGCGTGACTCGCTTGGAGGCCATGGTTGCCAACGCCGCCGTTCCGGCGAGCGTGGCTGCTGCTCAGGCCGCCGCGCCTGCGGCTGTTGCGGCTGCACCTGCGGAGACGCAACAGCCGACGCTGATATCGGGTGCCCGAGCTGCTACTTCTGCGGCGACCGCCGCCCCTGCTGCTGCGTCCGCGCATCAGGGCGGCATGCCTTGGGACCGCGGCACTGCTGTTCCGGCGGTCCAGCCTGCGCCCAGGTCCACGGCTCCGGCTCCCGCGTCCAAACCGGTAACGCCTGCACCTCAACCCGTTGCGGCTCCGGCTCCCGCGCCTGCTGCATCGACCGTGCCGGTGTCCAAGCCCAGCACTGCCGCTCAGGTTGCCGCCGCCGGTGCTGCCGAGACCCCCGCGGTCGAGGACGCCGGCGAGCTCCAGCGCAAATGGGTCGAGGTCGTCGAGCGTGTCAAGGCTCGTCAGGCTTCCTATGCAGGGCTTTTGCTTAACGCCCGCGCCACGGCCGACGATGGCTCCAGGCTCACGGTCTCGTTCCCCGCGGGCTCGACTTTTGCCATCAAGATGCTCGGTCGCGCCGACACGCAGTCGGTGGTCCTGCCGACAGTCAGTGCGGTCTTCGGTCGTCGCACCGTCGACTATGTCCTGGATGGGGGTGGCACGCCGGCTCCTCAACATGAGGAGCATTCTCCATCTGCACGGGCTGCGGTATCTGCGGACCCGCAACCCGTGTCCTCGGCGGCCCCTGTATCCTCGAGTGCCAGCGCGCCACAGCAGCAAGCGACGCCGGTGATGACACCGACCCCGTCGGCGCCTAAACCCGCCACGCTTAAGCCTGCTGCCCCGGCGTCCGCGCCCAAGCCTGTCGCGCCTGCGTCCAAGTCATCCGACCTGGGCAAGGCTCCATGGCTGCGCTCCGACAACCCTGCCGGCGCTCCTGCCACGGGCAAGCTCCCGACCGAGCCCGCACCCCGAGCGCCCGAGCGCGCGTCCGCTCCCAAGGCTCAGCCCGCCGCGCCGTCTGCGCCGTGGGAATCCGAGCAGGTTCCCTACGACGATGTCATGGTCGGCGGTTTTGCTGCCGATGCCGGCGGGGACGATCTGCCCCCGTTCGACGTGTCGGCCGCGGCGTCCGCGCCCAAGTCCTCTGCAACTGCCCCCAAAGAAGAGGATGCTCCTGCAGCTCCCTGGGAGTCCAACCCCGGCGCCGGCAGTCCCTTTGGCCATCAGGGTGCAGCCCCGAGTATCCCGCAGACCGAGGACGAGGCCAAAGCCCTCATCCGCAGTGTCTTCGGCCAGGCCACCATCTTCAAGCCGGTGGAGTAGCTGCGCAGGCGGGTATACTGCTCAAGAAGAGAACCCTTTGCCCGGGCGCATCTGTATTTCGGACATGTGTAGTGCGGTGCCACGTATGTCGCATTTGAGCAGACAGGTGCGTGACGGTCGGCCTAGGGTGCTGAGGTCGACACGATACGTCGCATGGCTGTCTGTGTACTCGACTTGCTCGGCGTTGACGGTTGCTCCGATTGCCGAATAGATGCCTGGCTCGGCATTGACAATCTTGGAGCCCTTTATCTTGACCTTGAACTCTTGGTAGAGGGACGGGCTGTTGTAGTAAACGGTTCGGGTTCCGTCGGCGTACTCATCGGTCGCTTCCCATTTGACGACGGGCTGGTCCGAGCTGGCTACCAGCAGTTCTGCTCCAAGAGCTATGGCATGGGTGATGACAACCAGCAATGCCCAGCCGACAAAGAGATAGAGAAACAAAAAAATTGCGGGGTGTTTTGAGCGGATGTTTTGCAGTGCGGCTGGGACATTCACGGGGGCACCTCCACATCATCATTTATGACAATCAAATTATACCCAGCCGCCATGCGTGCCGCCTCGAGCAGCGGCTCGGCATGTAGCCGTGCGGATATATTGTCTGATTCCGGTTCTACTGGATTGAGCTTAAGATATTATGCAAGTGTGAATTATTCGACCCTGCATAATTCGGGAGTGCATAATGTTTGTCGGGCGCGAAGCGGAGCTTGCAAAACTCGAATCCCTTTATGAGCAGCGTTCATTTCAGATGGCCGTTGTGTACGGTCGTCGACGCGTGGGAAAGACGACGCTGATCAACGAGTTCTGCCGCGGTAAACGGACGCTCTCGTTTACCGCTCTCGAGCAAAGCGATGCCGACAACCTTGCGGATTTCAATCGCGCTATCGCTAGCTTTTTCAATCTTCCCGCATCGCTTGGCGGATTCTCATCTTGGACTGACGCGCTGTCCTTTATCGCCGATCGAGCACGCGCCGAGCGATTTGTCTTTGTATTTGACGAGTTTCCCTATGCGGCGATGCGCAACGAGGCACTGCCCTCGATTTTCCAGGTCGCCATCGACCGGGCCTTCAGGGAAACGAACGCATTTCTCATTCTTTGCGGCAGCAATCAGGGTTTTATGGAAAGCAATGTGCTGGGACGCAAAAGCCCCCTGTTTGGCCGGCGCACGGCCCAAATCAAGGTGCGCGATCTTGGATTTAGAGATGCAGCCAAGATGCTTCCGGGCCTGAGCGCTCATGAGGCTTTTACATTCTACGGCTGTTTTGGCGGCGTCCCGTACTATCTGCAGCAGCTGGATTCGAGCATGGGACTCAAGGAGAATCTGGCCCGGCTTTACTTCGATCCCATGGGGTTTCTCTATGGCGAGCCCGAGGGCTTGATTCGTCAGGAGTTTCAGGAGCCGGCAATGTATAACTCGATTTTGCGGGCTGTGGCTGCCGGTGCAAACCGCGCAAAGCAGATCGCAGATCGCGCGGGCGTTGCCCAGACAACGCTGCCCCGCTATCTCAAGGCGCTGGAATCGGTGGGAATTATCGAAAAGGTCGTTCCGTTTGGCGAGAGCGTCGAAACCAGCAAGCGCGGAATCTACCGGCTTTCCGAGCCGTGCTATGCGTTTTGGTTTCGGTTCGTCATGCCATATTCGTCCGATATCGAGGCCGGTTTGGGCCGGGCAGTTGCCAACGCGCTTCCAGAAGAGCAGCTGAACGAATACCTGGGTCATCGGTTTGAGGCGTTGTGTGCCGAGTGGTTGGTTGAGCAGGCGAAACAGGGCAAGTTGCCAATTCCGGCAACGGCGGTGTCATCGTGGTGGGGAACGAATCCCGACAAACGGGCCCAGGATGATATCGATGTTTTAGCTGCCGATCGGGTGTCAAAGCGTTTGGTGATCGGGGAGTGCAAATACAGGGAATCGTTTGACGAGTCGGCAGAGATTGACGACCTCGAAAGCAAGCGAGGCGTGGTAAAAGGGTTCACCGCCTCTCATTTCATGCTGTTTTGCAAGCATGACGTGAGCGCCGCGACAAAAAAGAAGCTCGCCGCACGCGAAGATTGGCAAATCGTCACGCTCAAGGACATGTATATCGACTGAGGTAGCGTGACCGCCCCGCTCGCTTGCCCCGCGCCGTGGTACGATTTTTGAGTTTGAAAGACCCGCCGCGCTCCGGCTGCCCTTGCAGCTCGGCGTGCGGCCGCACGTAAAGGAGCCATCATGGCCGGTATGAACATGCAGCAGATGATGAAGCAGGCTCGCAAGATGCAGGAGCAGCTTGCCGCCGCGCAGGAGAACCTCAAGTCCCAGACCGTCGACGCCTCTGCCGGCGGCGGTATGGTCAAGGTGACCGTTAACGGCGAGATGGAGCTCGTCAACCTCACCATCGATCCCGATGCCCTCGACCCCGAGGACGTCGATATGCTGCAGGACATGATCATGGCTGCCGTCAACGAGGCCGTCCGCGGCGTCAACGAGCTCGCCAACAAGCAGATGGGCGCCATCACCGGTGGCCTCAACATCCCGGGCATGCCGTTCTAAGACACGCATATATATGAGTGCGAATCACAGTCTGCAAAAACTGCTCGATGAGCTGGGTCGTCTGCCGGGCATTGGTCCCAAGTCGGCCCAGCGCATCGCCTATTACCTGCTCGAGGCCGATGCCGAGGAGGCCCGCCGCTTGGCCGAGGCCATTCTGGAGGTCAAGCAGGAGGTCCACTTTTGCAGCCGTTGCTTTAACTACGCCACGGCCGACGAGTGCTCCATCTGCCAGGACCCCATGCGCGATACCACTCGCATTTGCGTGGTGGGCGAGCCGCGCGACGTCCAGGCAATCGAGCGCACGGGCAGCTACCATGGCCTGTACCATGTGCTGGGCGGCGTGATCAGCCCCATGGACAAGATCGGTCCCGAGCAGCTGCATATCCGCGAGCTGCTGGCGCGCCTGGGCCACGAGGACATCCACGAGGTCATTATCGCCACCAACCCCAACATTGAGGGTGAGACCACGGCGAGCTACCTTGCTCGCACCATCAAGCCATTGGGCGTTGGGGTATCGCGTCTTGCGAGCGGCCTTCCCGTGGGCGGCGATTTGGAGTATGCCGACGAGCTTACGCTTGGCCGCGCTATCGAGGCCCGCCGCGCGATCTAGGCGGCGTCAGCTCCGCGGCATGTCCCGTCGGCCTGCCGCACGGGGCGCTCATAATTGGGCGCGCGTTCATGCATTTGTTGTGCAACAAACCTGCTTTTCATTCGCTTATCGCGTGGATGGGTCCGCTCGTACCTCGTATTTGCCCATTCGTTGCGCAACCTCTTGGGTTCGCTGATACACTCAAATGTGGATATGAAAGAATGCGCCGCCTTTAAGCGGCGTGTTTTTGTTGGAGGAGAATGCATGCGGCCCGGGGGCACTCAGACAAAGCATGGCGCCGCGGTGCGCATGCGACGCCGGCTGGGCCTGGCGCCCCGGGCGTATGTGCTGCTGTCTTGCTCGCTCGTGCTGGTCATAGCCGGTGTTTCGGCTTATGGCATGACGGTGCCGTCCATGGTACAGGCGCATGCTGCGCGCGAGCTGCATATTGGGCGCAAGGCCAAAAGCGACTTGGGAACGACAACTGGATATGCGTGGGCGAGCGTGGTCTCGCATGTTGTGTTCGGTGGCGACGATGCGGACAGTCCCGAAACATCGGACAACGAGGTTACGCTGGCAAACGGGAAGACCATCATGCTCACCAACACCAAGGTCATCACGAAGCTTTCCAACAACAGCGTGGCTTCTGTCGTTAACAAGGCAGAGCAGCAGAAGGGGCAGGATACGCAGCAGGCGGGTAAGCCCGGCAGCTCGGATGGGTCCGGTTCTGGCGCCGGTTCGGCGGGCTCGGACGGCGGTCCCAGTTCGGGCTCCGCCTCTGGCGGTGAATCTTCGAGTGGTGGCTCGACGGACGGCGGTAACGGCGGCGACACGGGCTCGGGTGGCCTCTCGGCTGCCGAGGAGGAGAGTATCCACAGTTGGCTCGTGACCAAATACAACATGCTCGACAGCTATGTCGCCCGCGCCAATAGCGTGGTGTCGACCTATAACGCCACGGGCGACACCGGACCGTGCGACAGCCTGGTCAATGACATGTTTGTCATCCGTGCCGAGTTTGGCCGGCAGACGTTTCCTCCCCAGTCAACGTGGTATCGACAATTCGCCAACCTTTGGGGTTGCTACACAAACCTGTGTCAATGGGTCGGACATTACGGCGACGATAACGTCGCGCTCAACAACTTCAACACCAATGTGGCGGCGATCGCCCTATGACGAACGACCTCGCTTCTACGGCAGCCCAGTCGCTCAACCGTGATCCCATGGTGGGCCTGCGCCTGGCACGCGTCGACGGGTTCGAGCCGGCCGTCGCCCTGGGCACGGACGAGCTTCCCGCCTACCTACGCCGTTTTACGATGCTGTTTGCCGACGACGCCACCATGCGCCGCGGCGGCATCGGCCGCGTGACGCGTGCCGTTAACGTGCAGGGCGAGGCCGTGGCGCTCAAGCGGCTCATCTTGCCAACGCGCGACGAATTTGATGACGATGTCGCCCACGAGGCGCTGGTCACCAAGTTCAAGGCGGCGTTTCGCGAAGAATATGAATGCCATCGTGCCCTTTCGGGCCTTAAGGGCTTTCCCCGCTTATACGGGTGGGGCGAGGTCGACGGCGTGCCCGCGATTGTCATGGAGTGGGTCGAGGGCGAGACGCTCGCTCGCCTGCGTTCGCGCCTTGCTGTGGACGATGCCGGGCGTCTATCGCCGCTCGTGGCGGCGCGCCTGGGTCGCGACCTGTTCGATCTGCTCTGCCGCATGGGCTTGGTAGGCGAGGGGTTCGTCCATCGCGATATCTCGCCCGCTAATATTATGGTGCGCACGGCGCGCCTGCCGCTCGACCGACAACTTGCCGAAGGCACCTTCGACCTGTGCTTGATCGACTTTGGCTCGTCGCTGGCGCTCGAGCCCGCCTCTGCGGTGGCCGGTACCGGCGGCAAGGCGTCGTTTACCGAGCGCTATGCCACATTGCGCCGCGCGACGGTGGCCTACGCCCCGCCCGAGATGCTCACCGACGATATCCCCGACCTGCGCATGCTTCGCATGTCGCCGGCGATCGATGTCTATGCAGCGGCGAGTACGGTCTACGAGCTCATCGCCGGTGTCGCGCCGTACGAAGTGGCGCCGGGTGCGTCGGGTACTTCGGGCTCGCGCAAAAAGACGCGCGATATCGCCAGCCCTTATCGCCTCAAGATGGATACGCTGCCCGATTATCCCGTCGGCGCCCACGCGCCCGGCTGCGATCTGACGCAACTGCTGCGGCGCGAGCCCGATGTGGCACTTGCCGCGGCCGAGCAGGCCCAACAGCTGGGGCTCGATCCAAATTCCGAGGATCTGCGCGATGCGCTGGCGTTTGTCGACGCCCAGCTGTTCGATGTGGTGATGGCCTGCCTGTCCTGCCATCAGGAAGATCGTCCCGAGCCGGCTGCGGTGGAGGCGGCGCTCTCGGCATTTTGCGACCACTATGCGCAAAATGTCGCCCGCTCGCTTCGCGCCGAGCCGCTCATGCCGTGCCCGATGGAGGTATCGGGGCACACAACCCGGCGTACGGTGATGGTTGGTGCGACGGCGGTATGCGGCGTGCTTTGGGCTGCGGTCGTGGTATCAGCGGCGCTGTTGGCGTCGGGCGCCCATGTGACGCTCGTCGTGGGACCGCTTATATGGTCCGGGAAGCTGCCGGCCATGATCGCCGCGCTGGTGTTGGCGCCGCCGGGCATGGTGGGCATCGCCGCCGGGGCCTTGGCGCGCGACCGCCGTGCGGGATTCCTGCAGGGCGTGTTGGCCCTTTCCGCCTGCGAGGTTCCGGCTCTGGCCGCACTCGCATGTGCCGTGTTTTCCCAGCATGCCGTGGCGGGTGGCCTGGTGGCCGCCATAATTGCAACCTATGCGCTCACGTGGTTTTTGCTGGCGATGGGGTTTGCCTTTGAGCTTCCCGTCGCGTCAGCACGACGTGCGAAAATTCCCATGGCAACGCCGCTTGCCGGCGGAGCCGCGGCTGCCCGCGCCTTTGGCGGGCCGGCCGAAGTACTCGACACTATCTCTGCGACCAAGGAGGGCTAAGCCATGGCTTCTCAGGCCGAGCTCACCCCGTGCGGGGCAATGTTTGACATCTTTAAGCGCGCAGCGCACCTGAGCCATATCGAACTGTGCGGCCTGGTGCTCTCGAGCCGCCCGCTCGCCGACGGCCGTAGTCCGCAGAGCCGTGCCGCCGATCGCTCCTGGGTTTCGCGCTTTATCGTGCGCGCGCCTGTCGGCACGCTGCAGGAACGTTATTTTGCCGATTACGGCACCTCGGCCGCGCGCATTATGTCGCAGCTGGCCCTGCGCCGTCGCAATCCCATGGACGCCGCGGCCGTGACCAATATGGTGTGCGGCCCCGCTGGCGAGCCCATGGTGCGGGCACTCGGGGAATGCCATCAGGACACGAATCTCTATCGCAATGCGCTCGAGCGCCTGTCGCAGGCGGCTGAGCTTATGCCCGCCGAGCGCGCCGAGACCATCCTGGTGCTGTTTGTCGCCGTGGGTTGCTCGGCAGATGTCCGCTCGTCGGTGACCTATGCCATCGACTACGCTCATGCGACCTGTGGCGGCGCCACGTCGACGCCGCGCTCGCTGAGCACATCTTCGGTTGCGGGCGAACGCGAGGTCGCGCCGGCGCATCCGCTGGGACTGCTGCGCGTGCAAAACGGCTACGTGGTGAGCGCCCCGCGCTGGATTCAGCCGAGTGAGGAAGGCGTCGAGATCGGCGCGCTGGCAACGGGGGAGGGCGACATCACCGACGTCGGCGACGACGTCTCGGCCCGCCATGCCCATATCTGGTGCGACGAGTCTGGCGCATGGTTTGTCGAGGACCTGTCGTCCACGAACGGCACCGTGGTGGTAAACGGGGCCACGAGTGTGTGTATTCAAGTAGAGCCCGGCCGCTCCGCCCAGCTCAACCCCAGCGACGAGCTCAAACTCGGCGAATCCACCACCTACGCCATCCTCCTCGGCGCCCTCTAACTCATCTCCTCAATGAGTTGCGGTGAAATAGTTCCTGATGAGGCCCTTGAGGCGGGCATCCAAGAACTATTTCACCGCAACTGCTGCGTCGTCCCCGGGGATTGCGTTCGCTGACATCGGCCGTGTGATAGTCACCCGGGGTAAACCTTTACCGCCCACCTATATTTGCCGAAATTACACTTGACGGCGGGGTACAATGAACCCGCATGCGGATTTCCGTTGCGGGCGCTTCCCATCGCCGGGGCGTGCCCGGGAGCATCCGGCATGCGGCCTTTGCGGCGCTCGGTCATGTGCAAGACGGGTGGCTGGGCCTGTGGAGCGCGTGCAGCCCTCCTTGCCTCGGCATGCCTTCTCTCCACGCCATGTACCTGCTGCTGAGTCCGCCTGCCAGATGATTGGAAGTAACAACGAAAATCCCATCTCGCCAACATCCCGGCGATCGCCGGGGCCTGTATACCTATATGAGAGGAGAGGGGTATATGGCGCGTAAGTTTAAGTCTATGGACGGCAACGAGGCGGCCGCATATGTTTCGTATGCGTACACCGAGGTAGCGGGAATCTATCCCATTACGCCGTCCAGCCCGATGGCCGACCATGTCGACCAGTGGGCGGCCCAGGGTCGCAAGAACATCTTCGGCACCCCGGTCAAGGTCGTCGAGATGGAGTCCGAGGCAGGTGCAGCCGGTACCGTTCACGGTTCGCTGGGCGCCGGTGCTCTGACCACCACCTACACGGCTTCTCAGGGTCTGCTCCTGATGATCCCGAACATGTACAAGATCGCGGGCGAGCAGCTCCCGGGCGTTTTCCACGTCTCCGCGCGTTGCGTCGCTTCGCACGCCCTGAACATCTTTGGCGATCACTCCGACGTCATGGCCTGCCGTCAGACCGGCTTCGCCATGCTCGCCGAGGGCAACGTCCAGGAGGTCATGGACCTCTCGCCGGTGGCTCACCTTGCCGCCATCGAGGGCAAGACCCCGTTCCTTAACTTCTTCGATGGCTTCCGCACCAGCCACGAGATCCAGAAGGTCGCCATGTGGGACTACAAGGATCTTGCCGAGATGTGCGACATGGACGCCGTCCAGGCTTTCCGCGACCACGCGCTCAACCCTGAGCACCCGCATACCCGCGGCAGCCACGAGAACGGCGACATCTTCTTCCAGAACCGCGAGGCCTGCAACAAGGTCTACGACGAGCTTCCCGCCGTCGTCGAGGGCTACATGAAGAAGATCAACGAGAAGCTCGGCACCGATTACGGCCTGTTCAACTACTACGGCGCTCCCGATGCTGATCGCGTCGTCGTGTGCATGGGCTCCTTCTGCGACGTGCTCGAGGAAGTCATCGACTACCTCAACGCTCACGGCGAGAAGGTCGGCCTGGTCAAGGTTCGCCTGTTCCGTCCGTTCTCCATCAAGCACTTTGTCGACGTTCTCCCCGAGACCGTCCAGAAGATCGCCGTCATGGACCGCACCAAGGAGCCGGGTTCCATCGGCGAGCCGCTCTACCAGGACGTCGTCTCCGCTCTCTACGAGGCCGGCAAGACGGGCATCAAGGTCGTCGGCGGCCGTTACGGCCTGGGCAGCAAGGATACGCCTCCCGCGTCCGCGTTCGCTGTCTTCGAGGAGCTTAAGAAGGATGAGCCCAAGCGCGAGTTCACCATCGGCATTGTCGATGACGTGACCAACCTGAGCCTGCCCGAGGCCGAGGATGCGCCCAACACCGCCGCCCCCGGCACCATCGAGTGCAAGTTCTGGGGTCTGGGTGGCGACGGTACCGTCGGCGCCAACAAGAACTCGATCAAGATCATCGGCGACCACACCGACAAGTACGTCCAGGCCTACTTCCAGTACGACTCCAAGAAGACCGGCGGCGTCACCGTTTCGCACCTGCGCTTTGGTGATTCCCCGATCCGTTCGCCGTACTACGTGACCAAGGCCGACTTTGTCGCCTGCCACAATCCCAGCTACATCGTCAAGGGCTTCAAGATGGTCCGCGACGTCAAGCCGGGCGGCACCTTCCTGGTCAACTGCCAGTGGAGCGACGAGGAGTTCGCCGAGCACATGCCCGCCGTGGCCAAGCGCTACATCGCGAACAACAACGTCAACGTCTACCTGATCGATGCTATCGACCTGGCTGCCAAGGTCGGCATGGGCAAGCGCACCAACACGGTGCTCCAGTCCGCCTTCTTCGCACTGGCCAAGGTTCTGCCCGCCGAGGACGCCCTGCAGTACATGAAGGACGCGGCCACCAAGTCCTACATGAAGAAGGGCCAGGCCATCGTCGACGCCAACCACAAGGCCATCGATGCCGGCGCTACCGCCTTCCGTAAGTTCGAGGTTCCGGCCGACTGGGCAACCGCCGAGGATGCCGCTCCCGTCGAGCTCTCCGACGAGACCAAGTCCGCCATCGCCCAGCAGGTCAAGAACCTGCTCGAGCCCATCGATCGCATGGATGGCGACAGCCTGCCTGTTTCCGCCTTCGTCGGTTGCGCCGACGGCCAGTTTGAGCTGGGCGCCTCCGCATACGAGAAGCGCGGCGTCGCCGTCGTCGTTCCCCACTGGGACGAGACCAAGTGCATCCAGTGCAACCAGTGCGCCTATGTGTGCCCGCATGCCACCATCCGTCCGTTCGCGATGACCGAGGCCGAGGCTGCCGCCGCGCCCGAGGCTACCCGCATGCTCGACGCTATGGGCCCCAAGGCCAAGGGCATGAAGTTCGCTATCGTCGTGTCCCCGCTCGACTGCATGGGCTGCACCAACTGCGCCAAGGTCTGCCCCAAGGGTGCCCTCGAGATGGTTCCCGCCGAGCAGGAGATTGACCAGCAGCCCATTTGGGACTACATGGTCGAGAACGTCCCCGAGAAGAAGGAACTCATCGCAGCCAACGTCAAGGGCAGCCAGTTTAAGCAGCCCTACCTGGAGTTCTCGGGCTCCTGCGCCGGCTGTGCCGAGACCGCCTATGCACGTTTGGTGACCCAGGTCGCCGGCGACCGCATGTTCATTTCCAACGCCACCGGCTGCTCCTCCATTTGGGGCAACCCCGCTGCCACCGCTCCTTACTGCAAGGACAAGGACGGTCACGGCCCGGCGTGGAACAACTCCCTGTTCGAGGACAATGCCGAGCACGGTCTGGGCATGGCCGTCGGCTATGAGGCCGTTCAGCACAAGCTGATTGCCGCTACCCAGGACATCATCGCTGCCGATGGTCCGTCTGATGAGATCAAGGCTGCCGGCCAGGCTTGGCTCGACTCCATCAACGATGTCGAGGCCTCCAAGGCCGCTGCCGCCGCCTACGTTGCCGAGCTCGAGAAGTGCGGCTGCGAGGCTTCCAAGGCAATCCTCGCCGACAAGGCTTACCTCACCAAGAAGTCCTTCTGGATCTTCGGCGGCGACGGCTGGGCCTACGACATCGGCTTCGGTGGCCTGGACCACGTCCTGGCTTCCGGCCACAACGTCAACGTCTTCGTCTTCGACACCGAGGTCTACTCCAACACCGGCGGTCAGGCCTCCAAGGCCTCGAACCTGGGCCAGGTCGCTCAGTTCGCCGCTGCCGGTAAGGTGACCAAGAAGAAGTCCCTGGCCGAGATCGCCATGAGCTACGGCTACGTCTACGTGGCGCAGGTCGCCATGGGCGCCAACCCGGCTCAGACCCTCAAGGCCATTCACGAGGCCGAGGCCTACGACGGCCCGTCCCTCATCATCGGCTACAGCCCCTGCGAGATGCACTCCATCAAGAAGGGTGGCATGCAGAACTGCCAGGCCGAGATGAAGAAAGCTGTCGAGTGCGGTTACTGGAACCTCTTCCGCTTCAACCCCGAGGCTGCTGCCGGCAAGAAGTTCTCGCTCGATTCCAAGGAGCCCGCGGGCGGTTATCAGGAGTTCCTGATGAACGAGGCCCGTTACGCTTCGCTGACGCGTTCCTTCCCCGAGCGCGCCGAGGAGCTCTTCAAGGAGAACGAGCAGGCCGCTATGGACCGCTACGCTCACCTGCTGAAGCTCAAGACGGTGTACAACGAGGCCTAGGTCTCCCACCGCAGGATCTGAGGGCTGACCTTCGCGGACGTCCTTGGACATGAAGGAACCCCCGCTGCGCACTACGTGCGGCGGGGGTTCTTTTGTCCCGGTCGCTGTTTCGCGACTTTGCCGCGAAAGGCGCGTTACTTTGGGCGTGGAAGGGACTGGATTGTGGATTTGGATGATCTAGAGAGATATGGGCGCAAACGAGAAATCGTTGTCGGGGTCGTCCTTTTCCATAAACTCATCGAGACAGAATGTCATATAAATTGGGACGTACAGGACCTTGCCCTCTTTGCTAAGGTTCTCGCGGCTTAACACAACGGCCTCGGGAATTTTGTACTCGCTCACACTCATCAGACGGTCGAGGGCCGCATGCGCTCGAACCTTCTTGCCCGATTTGACCTCGATCGGGACAACATGCCCGCTGGTGCCCTCGACCACAAAGTCAACTTCGCCGACTTCGCGTGCCTGGTAGTACCACGCATCCACCCCAAGGGCAACAAGCTCCTGCGCGACCACGTTCTCGTAGAGGCCGCCGAGGTTGGGGGTTTTCATATCAAGATAGACGGCGCGTGCCGTGCTGCCGGGATATCGCGATGCGAGCATTCCTGTATCAGACTCGTATAGTTTAAAAGCTGTCGCTTTCTCCGTCCTCTTGAGAGGACTCCGTGCCTCCGTCACCTGGGGAACCATCAATCCAACGCCCGCGTTCACCAGCCATAGGAAATCCCGCTCGTATTTTTGAAGACGAGCCCCCTCTCCCAGAGAAGAAACAACAAAGCGATGAGACTCCGCCTCAAGTTGAACCGGAATTTGCTCGAAAATCGAGCGAACGTTAAACGCTCGAGTCGATGCATATTTAGAGATATCACTTTTGTACTGATCGACTAGCTGAATTTGAAGCTCACGCGTTCTCACGAGCGAATAACCCGAATCGATATAGTTCTGAACGACCTCCGGCATGCCGCCGCAAACGATATAGGCTCTAAAGTTCTTGAGCATCGCCTCATGAATATAGTTTTCGACAGGATGCTTCTCGACAAGGCAGCTGCGAATACCGGCAAGCACATTCTCGCTGACGCTGTTTGCCCAACAAAACTCTTCAAAATCCATCGGCCGCATAACAATGTGCTCGACATACCCTACCGGAAAAGAAGAGATTCCCTTAAACTCGGTCCCAAGCATAGACCCCGAGAAGACATAGCTAAAGCGCCCGTCCTCGACCAATGCCTTCATAAGCGTGACAATCTGCGGATACTCCTGAATCTCATCGACAAAGATAAGGGTATCTCCCTCAACAAGCGGTACGTCTGCAAGAAGGGCCACACGGTTGATAAAGTCAATGGCGTTCTTGGCGCCAGCAAGTACATCCTTTGCCTCGGTATCGAGCAGCAAATTGACCTCATAATACGATGCGTAGTTGTCTTTTCCAAACGTGCGGATCGCATAGCTCTTGCCAATCTGACGCGCACCGGTAACAAGCAACGCCTTATTAGAGTTATTCTTCCAGCTCAAAAGCCTGTCAGTGACCTTACGACGTAGCATCAAAACCCCAAATGACAAAAACTGACAAATAGATTTGCCCCTAATCATACAAAAATTGGCAGATAGATTTGACCAAATCATACAAAAATTGGCAGATAGCAAAGCTTCCTTCGGTCTCAAAGCCGCCGAACCGGCACAGTACTTTACGAAAAGGCATGCGGCACTGTTGCTGAGGGTGGCCAAGTCGGCAGTGTCGCCGTTGACGTTCTCGGTTGCCTAGGCGCGCAGGAGCGAAAGGGCGTCAGCGGCGTTCAAGCAGTACCCGACGGTAAAGTTCCATACTGCGAACTCACAGTCGTTTGCCGAAGGGTGAGACGCGATTGATTATTCCCTAAGTTGGATGAAAAACGCCATGTTTTTGCAGGGGTGCATACTCGACTTGTAAATGCATAGAATCTCGTATAGTGCGAGTAAGATTTTGCGCTTTCTGTTTTGTGTTTAGCAAAGATATAGTTTGCATAATCCAGCTTAATCCTCGCTCCATTTAAATAAAGTCGCACGTAAATGGCGTAAGCATATCTGAGCTGGGGTTCTGTACGCTGAGCGGATAAAAACGACCGTTCACCGCTCAACTATTTTCAAAATGAATAAAATGAGCGATAAAGAGAATATAAACCTTAATAAACTCGCGTATCGCACGGACGCGGGTTATTAATGGGTTGTAGGCCTTTTACAGAAAGGATTCCAGCAATGTCTAAGCCTCTTGGCAAGCCCGATCGTATTGTCGTCGCCCTTGGCGGCAACGCCCTCGGCAACAACCCCGTCGAGCAGATCGAGGCCGTGAGTAACACCGCCCACGCTCTCCTTGGTCTTATCGAGCAGGGCAACGAGATCATCATCACCCACGGCAACGGCCCGCAGGTCGGCATGATCCAGAACGCCTTCGCCGCTGCCCATGACGCCATCGGCACCCCCGAGATGCCGCTGCCCGAGTGCGGCGCCATGTCCCAGGGCTACATCGGCTATCACCTGCAGCAGGGCATTGGCCGCGAGATGCACAAGCGCTATAAGCGTTGGCACGCCGCAACCGTCGTCACCCAGATCGAGTGCGACCCGGACGATCCTGCGTTCAAGAACCCGACCAAGCCGATCGGCCCCTTCTACACCGAGGAGCAGGCCCGCGAGTTCATGGCCGAGGATCCTTCCAAGGTCTTCGTCGAGGATTCCGGTCGCGGCTGGCGTCGCGTCGTCGCTTCCCCCGATCCCAAGAAGATCGTCGAGGCTGACTCCATCCTCAACCTGCTCGATAACGAGTTCATCGTCATCGCCTGCGGTGGCGGCGGCATCCCCGTCGTCCGCGACTATGAGAACAAGGGTTGCTACAAGGGTGTTCCCGCCGTCATCGACAAGGACCTGGGCGGCGAGCTGCTGGCCGAGGACTGCGACGCCGACGTTCTGTTCCTGTTGACCGCCGTCGAGCATGTCGCCATCAACTTCGGCAAGCCCGACCAGGAGGAGCTCGAGGACCTCACCGCCGACGAGGCCGAGCGCCTGGCCGACGAGGGCCAGTTCGGCAAGGGTTCCATGGAGCCCAAGGTCCGCGCTGCCATCAAGTTCGCCCGTTCGCGCAAGGGCCGCACCTGCATCATCGGCGCCCTGGACAAGGCTGCCGAGACCATGGCTGGCCTCTCCGGTACCCGCATCCACGAGTAGTCCCTACTCTGTTGCCTCTCTCGTGGGCGCCAAGCAAAGCGCCCACAAACTAGCCTCTCTTCATGAGCCCCGCGGTCCGCTCCGACTGCGGGGCTTTTGTTTCAACCCGGCACTTGGGAATCCGGCACTTGGGGATGTTCCTTTCCTGCCGGCAGCCTAGGGCTGGTCATTGGGGACAGACTTAAATGAGTGGTCCCGATCAACTGCGGAAAGCGCATCCCACAATGAGTGTCCAAAGCGGGGCACAGTTTCCCAGGTACTCATTTAAGTCTGTCCCCAATGAGTGCCCAATGACTAGTAGTAGGCCCACATGGCTTCGACTTCGTTAAGGACCTCTACGACGCCCCAGCGGCGGGCGCTGCGGCTGGCCGAGTTGGGATCGAAGACTTCAATCTGGTCGGCGTCGTCAATACCGTAAAGCACAATGTAGTGGCCCACGTTGGTAAAGGTGCCCGGTCGAACGGCGGCGATGACGGGCGCTCCCGAACGCAGCGCCTGAGTCATCGAGTCGCGATCGTCATGGAGCTCCGTTCCGTTAAGTCCCAACTGCCACGCGCCGCTCGTCATGAACGACCATTCGGTTGCACCGGTGGGGGCGTAATTGCCCGCCTCGGAAAGCGCGCACATATCGACGGGGGTCATATCGGTGCGTCCCGTCTTAAAGATATAGACCATGGTGAGGCACGTGGGCCCACAGGCATTTTGGCGGATGGTGCCGCCGGCGTAAGGCAGCTCCGACCACGCAGGGTCGATCTGATAGATATGGGGCATCGTTCCGGCTTGCCATTGCGAGCGCGGGGTCGAAAAGGCGAAAGAATAACCGGGCGCGACGGGGGCCTTGAGCAGCTTTTCCTCGGCGGTGGGCTCGAGACCGGCCGAGCCGTGGGACATACAGGAGCTCATAAGCACAAAGACCAGACAGGCGAGGATAGAGCACAGTGCGAGGCAAAGTCGACGAGCCGGCGGGGCGGGGGCATTCACGTACGATGTCGGGCGGTAAGGCTTGCCGTCGCGTCCGCCTTGGGGATGCGAAAAGAAGCGGCTGATATGGATGCCGGGCTGACGTGCGCCGTTGTGGCTCAGTTGCGGAACCTCGGCCTGACGCTGTCGAGTGCGCGCGCCCAAGCGGCGATCTTGCTGTGTGCTTGTGTCCGTGCTCGGACGGCCACTCTGCCGTGTTCTGCTTGTCTGCTGCCGAGACGAAGTCCTGGGTTGCTCTTGAGGGCGTTGCGGATTGCTGCTCGTGGCACTTCTAGGCGTCGGCGTGGTGCGGCCAGCAAGGCGAACGCTTTGTCGCCGTTGATCGCCGTCGTTGTATCCGTATGCCATTCGTACCGCCTTGTCTCATGTATAGCCTGTCTATCCTACAAAAAAGATGTGTAACAAATGGGTCTGCGCGTCAAAAGCTCGGTAAACGGTACGAAAGGCGCAAAACACACGGCCTCAAAAACATCTCTATATGCGTCCGATGAGCGTGCGCCCGTCGGGCGGGCGGCAACAATGAGCGGCAAACCGTGCCGTTCGTCCCAAAAACGGCGCCGCTCGTTTTGCAGTTCTGCCTTCGGTCGAGCCATGGGCGGCCATGCTGCGCCAAGGCCGTATTGTAAAGTCACGAATTATAAGTGTGCGGTCAGACAGACTGTACAAGGGGCGACGCCAAGGGGCGTCAAAAAGGAAAGGAGGGGAACAATGGCGGACAAGAACACAGAAGTTGCAATTGAGGATAACGGCGGCATGAAGAAAACGCTTTCGCTTTGGAACTTCTTCACCATCGGTTTCGGTGCCATCATCGGCACCGGTTGGGTTCTGCAGGTCGGCGACTGGATGGTCGTGGGCGGCGGTCCCGTTCCCGCTATGATCGCATTCCTCTTGGGTGCAATCTTCCTCGTGCCCGTCGGAGCTGTTTTCGGTGAGCTCACGGCTGCCATCCCCATCTCGGGCGGCATCGTCGAGTATGTCGACCGTAGCTTTGGCCGTACGCTGAGCTACATCACCGGATGGCTTTTGGCCCTGGGCAACGGCATCCTGTGCCCGTGGGAGGCCATCGCCATTTCGACCCTCGTGTCCGAGATGTTCGGCAGCCTGCCCGGCCTTGAGTGGCTACGCGCCGTCAAGCTCTACACCATCCTGGGGGCCGACGTTTACCTGTTCCCGACGCTGATCGCGCTCGGCTTTGCAGTCTACGTCATCTTCCTCAACTTCCGCGGTGCCAGCTCGGCCGCCAAGCTCCAGGCCTTCCTGACCAAGGCTCTGCTCTGCGGCATGCTGCTCGCCATGGGCGTCTCGCTGTTCACCGGCTCGCCGGACAATGCCATGCCCGTGTTCTCCCAGGTCGCTGGCGCCGGCGGCGGCAAGGCCGCTACCGAGAGCACCAGCCTGTTCGCCGGCATCGTGTCGGTCCTGGTTCTGACCCCGTTCTTCTACGCCGGTTTCGATACCATTCCTCAGCAGGCTGAGGAAGCGGCCGAGGGCCTCAACTGGAACAAGTTCGGCAAGATCATCTCCCTGGCCCTGCTGGCCGCCGGCGGCTTCTACATGGTCTGTATCTATTCGTTCGGCACCATCCTCGACTGGCATGAGTTTGTTAAGAGCCCGGTTCCTGCGCTTGCCTGCCTCAAGGGCATCAACATGCTCCTGTACCTGGCCATGCTCGTCATCGCCACGCTTGGACCGATGGGCCCGATGAACTCCTTCTATGGCGCTACGAGCCGCATCATGCTCGCCATGGGCCGCAAGGGTCAGCTGCCCGAGAAGTTCGCCGAGGTCGACCCCAAGTCCGGCGCTCCCAAGCTCGCCTGCGTCGTTCTGGGCGTCATCACCGTCATCGGTCCGTTCCTGGGCAAGAACATGCTCATCCCCCTGACCAACGTGTCGGCTCTCGCCTTTATCTTCTCCTGCGGCATGGTCGCCCTCGCCTGCCTGCGTATGCGCTTCACCGAGCCCGACCTGCCTCGTCCCTACGAGGTGCCCGGCGGCAAGTTTGGCATCGGCCTCGCTATCGCTGCCTGCGCCATCATCATCGGCCTGCTCGTGATCCCGTTCTCTCCCGCCTCCCTCAACATGGTGGAGTGGAGCATCGTGATCGGCTGGTTGGCTATTGGCCTGGCCCTCATGGCGTTCACCAATTCCCGCAAAAAGTAACGCCTAGCCGGGGCGGATCGGGTGCGCGGGACCCTCCCCTCCGCGCACCGAACCCGGCATCACTTGGGTAGCTTTGTGAGGCTTTAACCCAACACGGCCTCGCCCACTATATGGATCCATAAGGAGGAACCATGTCCACTCAGTATGCAATCGTTGGCGGCAAGCTCATCGACGGTACCGGTGCCGAGCCGGTCGAGAACTCCCTCGTTCTCGTCGACGACAACGGCAAGATCGAGTACGCCGGCACTATGCAGGACCTTCCCGAGGGTGTTGAGGTTATCGACGCCGCCGGCAAGACCGTCCTTCCCGGCCTGATCGACACCCACCTGCACTTCTCGGGCAACCTGACCGACGATGACACCGACTGGGTCATGCAGCCGCTCCTCGAGAAGCAGGCAGTCGCCGTCAAGCAGGCCTACGACTGCCTCACCCACGGCCTCACGACCGTCTGCGAGATTGGCCGCTTTGGTATCCAGATCCGTGACTGCATCGACAAGGGCGTTTTTAAGGGTCCGCGCGTTCTGGCCACCGGCCTCGGCTTCTGCCGCGTTGCCGGTCACGGTGACTCCCACCACTGCACCCAGGAGCTCAACAAGGAATCCCATCCCTGGGGCGACCAGGTCGACGGTCCTTGGGATCTTCGCAAGGCCGTCCGTCGCCGCCTGCGCGAGAACCCCGATGCCATCAAGATCTGGGCTACCGGTGGCGGCATCTGGCGCTGGGACTCCGGTCGCGACCAGCACTACTGCTCCGAGGAGATCCAGGCCGTGGTCGAAGAGGCAAAGATGGTCGGTATCCCCGTGTGGAGCCACTGCTACAACAACCACGCCGCTGCCTACGATTCCGTCCGCTTTGGCTGCGAGCAGCTGATCCACGGCTTCGATATCGATGAGCGCACCATGGACCTCATGGCCGAGCAGGGCACCTTCTTTACCCCGACAATCGCCTTCCTGCCCACCTGGTACGCCACCTATCCACCCGTCTACGTCCCCGAGCTGCACGACAAGTACGAGGGCACCCTGGTCGAGAAGGAGCTGCAGCGCAATTACGACTGCCTGCGCGAGGCCAAGAAGCGCGGCGTCGTCATGACGATCGGCTCCGACTCCTTCTCCTTCGTCACCCCGTACGGCACCTGCTCCATCGAGGAGATGTACGAGTTCGTCGACAAGATCGGCTTCACCCCGGTCGAGACCATTACCTGCGCTACCCTCAACGGTGCCAAGATGTGCCACATCGAGGACGAGACCGGTTCCATCGAGGCCGGCAAGTGCGCCGACCTGCTGGTCGTCAACGGTGACGTCGCCGCCGACATCCACGTGCTCAACACCGACAACATGGACGTCATCATGAAGGACGGCTGGATCGTCGAGGCTGGCACCTTTGGCGAGGCCAACAAATACAGCGCCTAAGATACCGTTTGTCGATGGCTGGATGTAAAACACAGTTTTTGATTGCATAATGCAATGGAGAGGGTCGCTTGCGGCCCTCTTTATTGCTATCGGTGCCACGGACAAGAGGGGATGACGGTGGATTTAAACAGGCTGATTCTGGGCAAGAGCTACAACTCTACCAAGGTCTTTCGTACGGCCCAGCATGTGGTCCAGGCCATCCTGCTCGGTATTGTCGTTCCGGCGCTTATCCTGCTGCTTATCTGGGATTTAACCGATAATCCCAATCCCGTTCCAGGCGTTGTCGTTATTGCCGGCCTGGTCATGCTGTGCTTCTTCTTCTCGTATGTCTTTGTGGTCCCCGACGACCTTACATCGAGCGCAACCGACCGTACGCTCGCCATCGCATCAAAGATATTCGCCTACACGTCGCGCGGCCTTACGCCCGAAGCGGCCCTGGGCGCCTCCAAAATCATCCTGTCCGAGACCATTGCCTCTGCCATCTGCTTTACCGACGGCAAGCAGGTGCTGGCAAGCTGGGGCGAGGACTCGGCAAAATGCCCTGCCGGCACCCCGGTCGTGCTCAAGACCACGCTCAACGTGATCGAGACCGGCGAACAGAGCGTGTTTTCGCGTGACGCCTCCTATGAGACGGGCGGCTATTTTCCCCGTTTGCGTGCCGGCATTGTCGCGCCGCTTACCGTACGCGGGCATTGCGTGGGTACGCTCGAGCTGTACTATCCCCGCCTGAGCAGCATCGATATGCGCCAGACGGCGTTGGCCTCGGGCTTTGCCGATCTCATTTCCACGCAGCTTGCCAGCTTTGAGCTCGAGCGCCAGGACGAGCTCACGGCCCGCGTTGAGCTTCGCGCCCTGCAGTCGCAGGTCGATCCGCATTTTCTATTCAATACCATTAGCACGATCGTGTCGCTCGTTCGAACCGAGCCCGACAAGGCACGATCGTTGCTGATCGACTTTTCCAACTACTATCGTCAGACGCTTTCTGACTCCGATACGCTCACCACGCTCAAGCACGAGGTGGAACAGGGCACTCGTTATATCAATCTTATGCAGGCCCGGTATGGCGACGGCCGTCTGCGCGTTTCGGTCGATATCGACTTTGAGGTGCGCGACAGCCTGGTACCGCCGTTTATCTTGCAGCCGTTGCTCGAAAACTGCATCAAGCATGCGCAGCGCGAGACCGAGCCGCTTTCTATTCGTGTTAGGGCTTTTGAGACCGATGACGGCTTGGAGATCATCGTCGAAGATGACGGTATCGGGATGAGCGAAGAAGTCTGCGCGCATCTGTTTGAGCAGCATTGCCGAGAGGAACCCGAGAGCATTACCGCCGACGGCTCCGTCAAGCGAGGTTGCGGCCTGGCGCTCTTCAACGTGCTTCAGCGCATCCATTTCTTTTACGGAGAAGATTCTGGCATGCGCGTGAAGTCCCAGGAGGGCGTGGGAACGCAGGTCATCGTTGAGCTGAACGGCGAGCCGCATGAGCCGGCGCCGCTAACGGTGTAGCATGCGGTTGGATTGAGAGAAAAAGAGGGGAAGCGCATATGTCCGAGGGCTGGAACATCTTGGTGGTTGATGACGAGCCTCCCATTAGGGCTGAGCTACGCTATCTGTTGGAACAGGATACGCGTGTGGGTCAGATTGCCGAGGCGGGCAATGTCACCGAAGCCGTGGAGTTGATTCTGTCGAACAAGCCCGACGTGCTGTTTTTAGACATAACCATGCCCGGTCGCTCGGGAATTGAGCTTGCCGAGACGCTGCAGAACCTAAAGACGCCGCCGGTCGTGGTGTTTGTGACGGCATTTGCCGAGTATGCGGCCGATGCCTATAACCTCGATGCGGTCGATTACGTCGTCAAACCGGTGGAGGATGCCCGCCTGTCAAAGGCACTCGACAAGATCGAGACTGCCCTGGGTGCTCGTCGTGTCGTCCATGCTCCGCGCCAGCCTTTGCGCCTGACGGTGGATCGCGGGGGCAAAAGGGTGTTCATTCCCGTGGCGGATGTCTGCTACTTTGAGGCGCGCGCCGATTTTTGCAACGCCGTCTGCGCCGAGGGAACATACCTGATCAATGAGTCGATTTCCTCGCTCGAGCGGCGCCTGGCCTCCGAGGGCTTTATCCGCGTCCATCGCAGCTATCTGGTTAATTTGGAAGACGTGCATAATGTCGAGATCGGCTCCACGGGCCTGATGGAGCTCAGGCTCGACCGTGTGAGCTCGACGGTGCCCGTTTCACGCCGTCGCGCTGCCGAGGTTAAAGCGCACCTGGGACTTGCGTAGTCGGCCTGCATGCCATCGTTTACCACCGCAGGTTTGGTATGACCGTGCGGTGGGCATAATGGGTGGCATCGAATGAAATCGAAAGGATCATTATGCCCGCGCTCATTACGCATCATCTGTTTGGCGAGGAAAGCATCGACCGTCTTCCGCAGGGCGTTATCACGTCCGACGAGGAGCGCATCGCCTTTATCCTGGGAAACCAAGGCCCCGACCCGTTCTTCTTCCACATACTCACGCCGCGCATTTCCGACTGTACGTCGCTTGCTCAGGTCATGCACCGCTCGCGCATGTCGCGCCAGTTCTCGTGTCTGCGCGACGGCGTGTCGCACCTGCAGCCGCGCGACGCCAATCTGGGTCGCGCCTTTGCGCTGGGCCTGCTGTCGCACTATGTGCTCGATCGCAATGCCCACCCCTTTGTCTACGAGCAGCAGTTTGGCATTGTTGATTCCGACCCCGAGCTCGAGGCTTCGGGCAGCCAAGTCCATGCCGTGCTCGAAAGCGACCTGGACGTGCTGATGCTGCAGCTCAAGCGCGATGGGGCCACGGTTGAGGATTATCCGCCGGCGGGCGAGATCGTCACTACCGACCGCATCAATCGCGTTGCCGGCGTGCTGATGAGCTACGTCGCCGGGCGCGTGTACGGTATCGACATCCCGGCGGGGGAGTACGCCGGCGCCGTCTCGGACATGCAGATGCTCTACCGCACTATCGAGCCGGCCGGTTCGGCCAAGGCGCGCGCGATTGCCCTGCTCGAGGGCTTGGTGCACGATTATTCGCTGCTCGACGGCCTTGCGCACCGCGTGACGACCGGGCTGCCCGAGCGTACCGGCAACCTGGGCCACTTGGCATGGAAGAACCCCTTTACCGATGAAGTCTCGACCGAGAGCTTCCCCGAGGTCTTTGACCGCGCGCTGCTCGATTACGAGTGCACGGTTGCCCGCTTTATCGAGACCGGCGATATGGAAGCCGTGACCAACCACGTTAATTACAGCGGCCGCGTGCTTGGCGCCGACGAAGAGTTCGACCGCGAGGAGTAGGGATCGTGCGTGCTCCTTTGCCGAATCCTTATCGGCGCCTCTGGACAATTGGAGTACGATGAACTAACTGCATATCGGGCGAATACGAAGGGGCCCTGTCCATGAAATACACCAAGCTCGAGCGTAACTGGGTTATGTACGATGTGGGCAACTCGGCCCTCGTGCTGCTCAATACCTCGGTGGTGCCCATCTACTTCAATGCCATCAATACCGGCGCTTCTTCGGCCGACCTGGTGGTTGCCTGGGGCAACGCGCAGACGATCGCCTCGTTGGTCATTGCCATGCTCATGCCCGTTCTGGGTGCACTTGCCGACTACGCCGGCAACAAGATCAAGTTCTTCATGGGCTTTTTCCTTACGGGCCTCGTGCTTTGCTTTGCGCAGGCCATCCCCATGTCCGCGATGGCGTTTTTGACCGTCTACGTGCTGTGCACCATCGGCCTCAACTCGTCCATGACGTTCTACGACGCCATGCTGCCCGACATCACTACCGACGAGCGTATGGATGCTGTGTCGAGCTCGGGCTTCGCCTGGGGCTATATCGGCTCCACCGTTCCGTTCATCGTCTGCCTGGCGCTCATTATGGGTGGTCCCGCCCTCGGCATCCCCACCATGCTGGCGACGCGCCTGTCGTTTATCATCACCGGTGCCTGGTGGCTCATCTTTACCTTGCCACTCATCCGCACCTATAAGCAAAAGTACGGTCGCGAGCGTGGTTCCCAGGACAGTCTCGGTCACATTGTGGGTGGTGTGTTCTCCGAGGTCAGGCATACCATGCGCGAGATCGCCAGCAACAAGACCATCCTTCTGTATATGATCGCGTTCTTCTTCTACATCGATGGCGTCCATACGGTCATCTCCATGGCAACCAGCTACGGCTCGGCTTTGGGCATCGATTCGACCCAGCTGGTGCTGGCACTGCTCGTCACGCAGTTCGTCGCTTTCCCGTCCGCCATCATCTACGGTAAGCTCGCCGGTCGCGTGGGCACACTCAACATGATCATGGTGGCCGTCGCCGCCTACATGGGCATCGTGCTCTTTGCCGCGTTTTTCCTCAAGACTGCCTTTGAGTTCTGGGTGCTCGCCATTTTGGTTGGCTTGTTCCAGGGTGGCGTGCAGGCGCTCAGCCGCAGCTATTTTGGCCGCATCATCCCCAAGGAAAAGTCAAACGAGTACTACGGCTTCTTTGATATCTTTGGCCGCTACGCAAGCGTGATGGGCACCTTCCTGGTGTCGGTCGTCACCTCGCTGACCGGCAACCCGTCGCTGGGTGTCCTTTCCATCGGTGTGCTGCTGGTGCTTGGCTTTGTGCTGCTGGTCCGTCTGTCCCGCATGGCTCAGACGGCGGCGTAAGGCAACCGGGCTCAGTACAGCAATTGTGCCTATCTGCAGTACTCTTTTGGAAGTAGCCGCATAAATCATTCTGACTCCCGAACAATGTTTAGCCCAAGTGGGTATGATGGAACCAGCTAGGTCGCGGGGCGTCGCCTGTGTTTGGCGGCGCCCCGTTTTTGTGTTGCAAGGAGGGTAAAGGTTTGAACGCCACGGTTGTGATCCCAACATATTGGGCGGGCGATGATATCCAAGCAAACGCTCCCGGCACCTACGATCACTCGACGTCGCTCAATGCCGCCAACCCGGAACTCGATCGCTGCCTGACTTCGCTCGAGCAGGTGCGCGACATTCCGCGTATCATTCTCTTGGTGGTCTGTCCGGTTTCCGCCACGGCCGACGTATCCCATCGCGTGCACGAAATCGTTCATGCGCATCCCACACTTAAGGTCACCATCGTTACCAATACTCAGGCTTCGCGTGTTGCCGACCGCGTGGCACAGATTGCGCCCAAGGGCTCGGGCGAGTGCGTGAGCCTGCGCGGCTACGGCGCCATCCGCAACATGGGTCTTGCCTGCGCGGCGGTGCTGGGGCACGACGCGGTTGTGTTTTTGGATGACGACGAGACCGTCATCGATGCCGACTTCATGAAACGTGCGACCTATGCGCTGGGCCAGCAGACGCGTCAGGGCCTGCCGATTTTAGTCAAGAGCGGATACTTTTACGATCGCGACGGGTCGCCGCTGGCTCCCACGGACAAAGCAGGCATTTGCCATCGTTGGTGGACCAAGCGCATCGAGTTTAATCGTTGGATGAAAAAGGCACTCTCGGGCACCCGCATCTCGCGCTCCAATTACGTGTGCGGCGGCCTGATGGCCCTGCACGCCCGCGCCTTTACCCGTGTGGCGTTTGACCCGTTTATCACCCGCGGCGAGGACCTGGACTACCTCTTTAACATGCGCATGTTTGGCTACGACGTATGGTTTGACAACGAGTGGACCGTTCGTCACCTGCCGCCCGAGTCCGAGAAGCGCTCGCCGCGCTTTATGCAGGACGTGTACCGTTGGTACTACGAGCGGGCCAAGCTGACGTTCGCTGCGCACCAAAAGGAGCTCATTCCGGTTACGGCCGCATCACTCATGCCCTATCCGGGTCCGTGGATCTCGCGCGAGCTCGACGACCGAGTGCGCAAGACCGCCATGGTCCGCAGCCTGTTTACCCGCGAGCACGAGGGGTATCTACGCATTTGGCGCCACGGTATTGACGAGGCCAAGACCTACGCGCGCCAAAACGCCGCAAGCTATCTGCGTTTCCAGAGCTTCTGGCCCAAGATCATGGACGAACTTTGGCGCGACGCACAACTGATTAGCATCCTGGAGGGGGCTGAATGATTGACCGCCGCGCCCAGCGCGATAATTCAATATCAATCTTTCGCGTGATCGCTGTTGTCTGCGCCATTTTTGTGCTGATGTACTTTGTTTTTGCCCTGGCGACTGGAATCGAGCCAATCGCGACCGTGGTCGCCTGCGCACCGCTGTGCATCTTACTGTGCATTTTTATCTTTTTGACGCTCAATCCCGATTCGGTGCGTTCGCAGTACACCGAAGAGACGCTTTCGGTGGCCTCTGCCATGCTCGAGGACATCAAAGGCGGCCTGACGCAGGAGTCGGCGCGTCTGGTGTGCCAGCGCATTTTGCCCGAGACACGTGCCATGACCGTTGTCATCACCGATGAGAGCAACGTACTGGCCTGCGCGGGCGAGTTTGAGGAAAAGCTGCTGCCCGATTCACCCATCCACACACTTGCCACGCGCTACGTTATCGAGCACGGCATCGTTCAGTCATTCAACCGCGAGGTGGACGTGGTGGGTTCGGATGGATCACACAACCATGTCCCCGCCGGTATCATCGCGCCCATCAAGGTGGGCGACCGCACCGTCGGCACGCTCAAGTTCTACTACAAGACCCCGCGTGCCGTCGACCGCACCCAGTATGCGCTCGCCTCGGGCTTTGCCGAGATCCTGTCCACGCAGCTCGCCATCCACGAGCTCGAGGTGCAAAAGGAGCTCACGGCCCGTGCCGAGGTGCGCGCCCTGCAGGCGCAGATCAACCCGCACTTCCTGTTCAACACGCTCAACACCATCGCGTCGTTTACGCGTACTGACCCGCTACGCGCCCGCGAGCTGCTGCGCGAGTTCTCCTCGTTCTACCGCGCCACGCTCGACAACTCGGGGTCGCTTATCCAGGTCTCGCGTGAGGTTGCCCAGACCAAGCGCTACCTGACGTTTGAGAAGGCGCGCTTTGGCGAGGACCGCGTGCTGGCGACCTTCGATGTCTCCGAGGATGTCGAGGACACGTTGGTCCCGGCCTTTGTAATCCAGCCCATCGTCGAGAACGCCGTGCGGCATGGCATGGGCGATGACGGTGCCCTGCGGATCGACGTGACCGTCCATCAAGACGGCGACGACGCAATCCTGATTGCCGTGGCCGACAACGGTGTGGGCATGGACGAGGGCACCGCCGCCAGGCTGTTTGATGATCGCTCCGCCCGTCCCGATGCCAGTTCCCCGCAAGGCGGCGGCGCCGGCGTGGCTATGCACAATATTTCTGAGCGTATCCATCGCTTTTATGGACCGCACTCTTATACGCGCGTCGAATCGGCGCCGGGCAAGGGCACCAAAGTGCTCCTGCATCTTGATTTGTCAGAGAGCATCTTTGACATTCAAGAGTAAAATGAAAGGCTATGGGCTCAACGCCAAGCGGCAGATGCCCAGCGTAGTTTGTTGACGAAAGGTTTAATCCCTATGCTGCGTGCGATGATTGTGGATGATGAGGCCCCGGCCCGTTCGGAACTTCGCTTCTTGCTCGAGCAGACGGGCAAGATCGGCACGATCACTGAGGCGTCGAGCGTCCGCTCCGCCATTGAGATGTTGATGGAAAGCCGCGTCGATGTCGTATTTCTCGATATCTCGATGCCCGGCGCTTCTGGTTTGCAGCTTGCCGAGGCACTGCATAAGCTTAAGAATCCGCCGGCGATTGTGTTTGTGACCGCGTATAGCGATCATGCCGTCGAGGCGTTCGACGTAGATGCCGTCGATTACCTCATGAAGCCGGTTGAGGAGGCGCGCCTGGATCGCGCGATCGAGAAGGTCATGCAGCACGCCAAGCCCGTCACGGACAGCAAAGCCACCATCGAGCGCATTCCGGTGGAAAAGGGCGGCCGTAAGGTCCTCATTCCCGTGGATGACATTCGCTTCATCATGGCCAAGGACGATTACTCCTGTATCTATACCATCGATGATTATTTTCTATCGACGACTTCCCTGGCGCAGTTCGAGGCCAAGCTTTGCGACTTTGGCTTCTTTCGCGTTCATCGCCGCTATATCGTCAACTTGGCGTGCGTCACGGATGTCGAGACGGTGCCCTCGGGCGCTATCCAGCTGGGCATTACGGGCGTCGACGAACGCGTGCCGGTCTCGCGCCGCCGCGTTGTGCCGCTCAAGAAGGCCCTGAGCCTCTAGCGCACTGGCCCCGCAGCCCTGTAGACCAATTGTCTGCGGAGCCGTGGGGTTTTATATACGCCGAATCGGTTTTGCAGAAGGAATCCCATGAACAGTGCACGCGCCAAGCGCATCGACATCATCTCGGACACCCACGGCTATCTTTCGCCCGCGCTTCTGGACGAGCTCAAGGGCGCAGATCTGATTATCCACGCCGGAGACCTCACCTCAGAGATGGATTACGAGCATCTATGCACCATCGCCCCCGTGCGAGCGGTCCTAGGAAACAACGACTACTGCCGCGACTACGGCCCGGATGTAGACCGTCTTGCGCTCTTTACCTACGAAGGCCTCAAATTCGCCGTAGCCCACTACCGCGAAGACCTGCCCGTGGGATCCGTAGACGTAGCCATCAACGGTCACACCCACGTAACCAAAGAAGCCCAAGTAGGCCGCTGCCTGGTCCTCAATCCCGGCAGCGCCAGCTACCCCAGAGGCACCAGAGGCCCCACCATGGCCAGAATGCTCGTAAAAGATGGCAAGATCCTGAGCACCAAATTTATTGACTTGGAGTAACCGCAACAAAAACGGGGGATGCAGATCGCATCCCCCGTTTTTCTTTCAGCAAAAGGCAGAGCTTCAGCGACAACCTTAGACAACCCCGCCGAGGAGCACGCGGACTAGCCGCGCAGCGGCGCACGCCCGCAAAACTGGTTGAACATAGTGACGGTAGGGAGGGTCTCCGGGGCCGGCTGGCGCGGGTTAAGTTTGTCGCGAGTTCCGCACGCAAAGGAAAGCACTTAATGTGCTTTCCGTCTTGCGCAGGACTGTAGAGCAGCAAACTTAACCCGCGCCAGCCGGCCCCGGAGACCCTCCCGGAGGGCCCAAAAAATATTTTCAAAAAAGTTGTTGCGCACCGGACAGGCTTCTGTGTATACTAATCCCCGCAGCGCACGCGAGCGGAAACAAACGCGAACGACTGCCTGGGGAGTTAGCTCAGTTTGGTTAGAGCGCCGGCCTGTCACGTCGGAGGTCGCGGGTTCGAGCCCCGTACTTCCCGCCAACGCAATTAAAACCACGTCTTCGGACGTGGTTTTTTGCGTTTGATAGGACCTCGATCCCATCGGCTCCTTTCGCCCAAAACCAAAGCCTTCCAATTCCCGGACAAGCTCCGCTTGAGACATGGTTCAAACAAGGAATTTGTTGCGCAACGCCTGCTCAATGAAGTAGGGGCAGGTTATACTGAATTGCACTGTGGGCCGTTTTTGATGCAAGAGGCTTCAAACACGGCATTCAGTGGGCACCCATTTTGCAATTTGGGCGTCCATACGGTCATTGGTGTCTCGACGTAAGCTCGACCCCGGAGCTCGTTCGAGCTGTTCCTATTCCTATTCTTTGAAAGGGGAAAAATGGACATATCGAGGAAGACTGATTACGCCCTTCGCATGCTCGCGATGCTTGCCGAGGATCCGGAGCGCCTGCTTTCTGTTCGCACCGCCGCCGAAGAGGTCAATGTCCCGTATTCGTTTGCCCGTTCGATCCAGCATGGTTTGGTTCAGGCCGGTATTGTGGAGAGCCTGCGTGGCGTCCATGGCGGCATGCGTCTTAAGGTCAGCCCCGACGATGTCACCATCCGCCAGGTCGTTGAGGCCGTTCAGGGTCCCATCGTCATGAACGATTGCACCGCGCCCGATGGCGACTGTGCGCGCATGGGTACGTGCTGCTATCATTCCCTGTGGGCCGGAGCTCAAGCGCTGATGCGCGACTACCTCGATTCCGTTTCGCTGGGCGATATCGTCGCTCACCGCCAGTTCCCGGCCGTCGATTCCAAGTTCGCCGACCGCGATGCGTTTCCCGAGTACGCCACCTGTGCGTGCGCTTGCCGGGGGAATAGCGCCGCATAAGGAGCATAGCCATGATTCAGGACCCCTTTCGTTCGATGATTCGTTCGGAAGGGGTCCTGCGTTATCGCGACCTTCCGTGGCGCCGCACGCGCGACCCGTACATTATTTGGCTTTCCGAGGTTATGCTGCAGCAAACGCAGGTGCCGCGTGTGGAGACGCGTATGCCCGCGTGGCTCGACCGCTTTCCGACCGTACAGGCGCTCGCTCAGGCCGCTCCTTCCGACGTTTTGGATGCCTGGCAGGGGATGGGCTACAACCGGCGTGCTCTGGCGCTTCACAGAGCCGCTCAGTGCATTATGGAAGATTGGGATGGGGAGTTTCCACGTGAGACGCGCGACCTGGTCGCCCTGCCCGGTATTGGCCCAGCGACAGCGCAGGGCATCCGGTCGTTTGCGTTCGATCTTCCGGGCGTGTATCTGGAGACCAACGTGCGCACGGTCTTTTTGCATCATTTCTTTCCCGATGTGCCGGCCGTTCCCGATCGCGAGCTGGTGCCGCTGATCCAAGCCGCCTGTCCGGCGGCCCCCGGTGCGACGGCGGACGAGATTGCACCCTTTGCCGCGCCTCAAGACGATGCCGACACGCCGCGCGCGTGGTATTACGCGCTGCTGGATTATGGCGCGTATCTTAAAAAGACGCTGCCAAATCCTTCCAGGCGGTCGGCGGGCTATAGTCGTCAGTCCAAGTTTGAGGGTTCGCGCCGCCAAAAGCGCGCCCACATTGTGCGCATGCTGCTGGCGGCGCGCGATGGGCGGCCGGCGGGCATTACGGTTGATGAAGCTGTTGCAGGCGTTAACGAGATGGAGACGGCAGCCGGCAGAGAGTCGGTCGAGCGCGAGCTGGTCGCAAGTATTCTTGCCGATCTGGAGCGCGAGGGCTTTTGCCGCTCCGAGGGCGATCGTTGGCTGAGCGTGTAGCCCGCTCAAATCTGAAGAACAGGATTGTAAGGTTTAGATTTTCGACATGAGGGCATCCTAAAGACAAGGCCGCCCGAAGCCTACGGGCGGCATGTGTTGAAGGGAAGTACACCTATGGATTTTGAGAACTCCCAAACCAAGAAGAACCTCGAGACCGCTTTTGCCGGTGAGTCTCAGGCGCACACCAAGTATCGCTACTACGCATCTAAGGCCAAAAAGGACGGCTACGTTCAGATCTCGAATATCTTTGCCGAGACCGCAGGTAACGAGTCCGAGCACGCCAAGCTGTGGTTTAAGTATCTGCACGACGGCGCCGTTCCCGACACCCTGGACAACTTGCGTGATGCCGCTGCGGGCGAGAACTACGAGTGGACCACGATGTACGACGAGTTTGCCAAGACCGCCGAGGAGGAGGGCTTTGCCGAGATTGCCGCAAAGTTCCGCGGCGTCGGTGCTGTCGAGAAGGCTCACGAGGAGCGCTACAACAAGCTTGTCGAGCGCATTGAGTCGGGCGAGGTGTTTGAGCGCGAGGGCGTGAAGGTATGGAAGTGCCTGAACTGCGGGCACCTGCATGTGGGTGCCGAAGCGCCCGAGGTGTGCCCGGTGTGCAACCACCCGAAGGCGTACTTTGAGGAGCAGGTGGTGAACTACTAGCGCCGATACGAACGTGGACTGCGGAGCGCAGGGTGGGGAAATACCTTCCCCTCTCGCTCACGGCTCCGCAGGGTCGCGCGAGGCAAAGGTATTTCCCCGCCCTGCGCTCCGGCGTTGGGTCGTCGCGTGCTCGCGACAGAAAAGCTGATGATTAAGTTTGCGTGCCGTCCCTTTTGGGGCGGCACGTTTTGTATGAGGTGGACAGTTGGTTCAGATACGTATTTTTCGATCGCTCCGCGGTCGGCTTTTTGGCAGTTAGGGGCCTGTCGAGCCCCCTTGGGCTGCCTGAAGGACCTGGTTTTAGGTCTTACTTGCCCGTTGTGTGGACTCAATCGCACCAAACGTAGCATCTTAGAGCATATGGAGGGGGTCTGAATTATACGTATTTGAACTAACTGTCCAGGGTGCTTCGCCCAAGGCCGTGCCGCCTTGTTTTTTCGCACCTCATTCGGGGCGCCGCGCCTTGTTTGAGGTTCCGGTCTCCACATTTTTCGTCAAGCTTTTGGTTAGATTTTGGTCGGTTGGCGTAAGGGCGGAAGGCCAAAAGATTGCTGGCGAAAAAAGCTCAGAGAAAGTGCTGGTAGAAGAGTTGTTGAGGTTTTCGACAGCTTTTGCCAACAAGAAACTTTGCGGCTATTGCTACGGATTGCGTTGCCGTGGCCTTGGCGGTGCGGGATGCTGGGTGCAAGCGTCGTATGCTCCGATTGAGGAGGCCAGCATGGATCTGTTTCTTGAGACTCCGCAGCAACAAGCCGAGCGCATGTTGCGCCAGCAGCAACGGCTCATGGAGATGCAAATGCAAAGGGCAGCCGCCCAGCCCCCTGCGCAAAATGCCACGCCTGCGGTTTCGCCTGCGGGCGGATCGGCGCCAGAGAACTATTCCGTACAACAAGATTTATATGCGCAGGAGCTTGCGTTCGACAAGCGCCGCACGCGTCACCGTCGCGTGGGCCAGCGCCTGCGCACATTAGCGATGATCGTGCTCATTCCGTTAGGACTTGCGGTGATTTTCCTGGTCTCGTATGCGTTCACCTGCATCCTCAACGGCGCCTCGCCCAATGAAGTGCTCCAACATCTGTCAGCCCTCGGCCAGCGCCTAGGCGATGTCATAACAACCATCCGCGCCGGCTGGGAGAGTTAGCGTTTGCCACATTAGGACTTCTAGGATGTAGGAATTATCGCCACGAGTAGAATTCTTGCATCCTGTAGGTCCTGTCGTGCGACTGAATAGTATTATTGAAGATAAATAATAATAGGATTTGCTATGTATAAGCAGGATTTAGAGCAGACTCTTTTGGGCATTGACGAAGAGGCGGAGCTGGAAATAGGTCCAAGAGACGATAGACCGAGCGTTGTATTGGTGGGAGGATGCGCCTTCATGCTAAACGATGTGACGAATCGGTCGGTTACACATGACATTGATGTGTTTGAGGCAGACAGGTGTCTCCGCGAGATCATAGCTCGATACCCCGAGGTGAATGGTATGGCAGTGGCATATTGCAACCAGATGCCATTCAATTACGAAGATCGCCTGATTCCATTGGAGATTGGGGCGCATTTTATCAGGTACTTTACGCCATCTTTGGAGGATCTGGCGGTGATGAAGCTATATGCCTATCGTCCGAACGACATCGTTGACCTCCATAGTCGAACATTTATCGATCGACTTGATTGGGATCTGCTCGAGCGGCTTATATTCGATGAAGGAGAGGCGTTGGCCTCGTCGCCTTCGGAGCGGAGTTATCAAGAGATGGTCTGCGCATACAGACAATACAAAAAGGAGGTGTTCGGTTGAATTTGACCTTTGAGGGATTCTTAAAAGGCTATTGCCGAGAGCTGTCCGGACAGCAGTCACTAAGTTATAGAAAACTGGTTGAGCGGGCGACGACGGTTGCGCCGCGCGTGGCGGAGCCTCTGTTTTTGCTCGCTTTGGCGCAAGGAAAAGCCGAATACGTTCTGGGTTTATCCGAGGGCTCGTGGATGGAAGAGGGGTATCGAGGTGTTTTGTCTCTGTATGACCAAGCGGGTAGCCTGGCATTTCTATGCTCCGAGGATAAGCTTCCCAATCGTTACGCCAACGTTTGGCGTGCGTATAGAGCGGTGAAGGAAAAGCCAGCGGCCGACAGAAGGGTGAACGCCCTGATGAGAAAGAGAACACTGAAAGCATTGGAGGAATCGGGTGTAACGCGCTATGGCCTCTGCCGTGCTCTGCACTTGAATAAAGGAAACGTATACGCATACTTGGCCGGCGATGACTCAAAAGTGAGCAGGGAAACGGCGCGTCGCATTATGGAATATGCGGAAGAGAGAAGCACTCAAGAAGGGGCCGGGCGCCCGGTGCGTGTGACGGGGTAAGATTGATCGCGGTTTTGATTGATACTCGATTGGGTTTGTTGGGCGGAGTCTATGTCTGCTATTGATATTGCGCTTGTTGTGATTGCCCTGGTGGCGGTGGGAGTTGCTGTGGTTTGCGCCCTGCAGCTTAAAGGCCTTCGTGCCGAGTTGCGAGAGCGTGGCGGCAACGACGCGGAGACGCTCGCGGCACTCGAGCAGGCCAACAGCACGCTCGATGCCCTCAACGTCGCGTTGGCAGAAACCCGCCGCACGGCAAACGCCATCGCGCAGCAGCAGACGACCGACGCCGCCGTGGAGCAGCAGCGCTACCTGACCATTGCACGCGAGTTCTCACAGGCCGGCGACCGTATGGATGACCTGCGTCGCGAGACGGCCCAGCAGCTCGGCGCCAACCGCGAGGGCATCGAGCACCGCCTGGACAAGGTGCGCGAGACGGTCGATGCCCAGCTGGGCGCCATCCGCAAGGATAACAACGTGCAGCTCGACCAGATGCGCGCGACGGTGGACGAGAAGCTCTCCCGTACGCTCAACGATCGTCTGTCTGCATCGTTTAAGCAGGTGAGCGACCAGCTCGAGGCCGTGTACAAGGGGCTGGGCGACATGCAATCTATCGCCACCGGCGTGGGCGACCTTAAGCGCGTGCTGGGCAATGTGAAGGCGCGCGGCATTTTGGGCGAGGTGCAGCTGGGCGCGATCCTGGCGGACATCCTTACGCCCGACCAGTATCTGGAAAACGTTGCCACCAAGCCTGGCGCCTCGGAGCGTGTTGAGTTTGCCGTCAAGCTGCCGGTAGACGAGGGCGATCCCGTGCTGCTGCCGATTGACTCCAAATTCCCGGGCGACGCGTACGAGCATCTGCTCGACGCCCAGGAGTCGGGCGACGCGGAGGCCGTCGCCGCTGCGCGCAAGACGCTCGATATGATGGTCAAACGCGAGGCAAAGGACATCTGCGAGAAGTACCTGAGCGTGCCCGCGACGACTAACTTTGGCATTCTGTTCGTACCGTTTGAGGGCCTGTACGCCGAGGTCGTCAGCCGCCCCGGGCTTATCGAGGCCCTGGGCCGCGACTATCACGTCAACGTTGCCGGCCCCAGCACCATGGCGGCCATCCTCAACAGCCTGCAGATGAGCTACCAGACGTTTAGGCTGCAAAAGCGCACCGATGACGTGCTGCGCGTGCTTTCCGCCGTCAAGGCCGAGCTGCCGCGCTATCAGGCGGCGCTGCGTCGCGCCCAACAGCAGATCGAGACCGCGGGAAAGACGGTCGAGGGCATCATCACCACGCGCACCAACGTTATGGAGCGCAAGCTCAAGGACATCGACGCCCTGGAGGATGCCGACGAGGCCGACGCGATCTTGGGGCTCACATCCGCGGGCCTGCCCGCAGATCAAGAAGACAAGGACTAGCCGTGCCTGACGGCGGGGCGTCTGCGCAAGCGCGGAGCGCGGGCGCTTTTCGTGTCGTACGTGCCTGAAGCGCGCTTTAGTGTGCAACAATGGCGTTTCGCCCTATCAGACGCGAAAGGAAGCCTATGTCTCAGAAAAGCACCAGTCCGCTCAAGCGCTCCACCGTGCGCCGCACGTTGCAGCGTTTTTGGGATGTCACGCGCACGCAGCCGCTGATCGTCTTTCTCTCGGTATTCTCGTCGGCGGGCTATATCTTTTTGCTTACGTTTGCCAACACCTACGTGATGGCGCTTATCGTCGACCGCGTCCAGGCCGGCCCCGTGGCAGGCGACCAGGTGTTTAAGGTCTTTAGCCCCTATATTCTGGCGCTCGTGCTCGTTAACCTGGTAGGCCAGATCCTCTCCAAGCTGCAGGACTATACCGTCTACAAGCTCGAGATTGCGGGCAACTATCACCTGGCGCGCTTGTGCTTCGACACGCTCTCCAATCAATCCATGACATTCCACACCAGTCGATTTGGCGGATCGCTTGTGAGCCAGACGAGCCGTTTTATGAGCGGCTACACGGGCCTGGTGGATGTGACGGTGTATTCGCTCATCCCCACTATCACCTCGGTTGTCTGCACGGTGGCGGCGCTCGCCCCGGTGGTGCCCGCATTTACCGTGATCCTGGTGGGCATCATGGTCGTCTACATCGCGTTTGTCTGGCTTATGTACAAACGCATCATGCCGCTTTCGGCCGCGACGTCCGCCGCGCAGAACAAGCTGTCGGGCGTGCTGTCCGACGCGGTCACGAACATCCTGGCCGTCAAGACCTGCGGGCGCGAGGACTTTGAGCGCGACCTATTCGATACCGCCGACCGTGCCGCGCGCGATGCCGAAACGGTATCGATGCACGCCATGATGCAACGCAACTTTACGACCTCGGGCCTTATCGTCATTACCATGGCCGTGGTGAGTGTGTTCGCCGCGGGTGGCAACGCGTGGTTTGGCATTTCGGCCGGCGCGCTCGTCATGATCTTTACCTACACGTACAACCTCACTATGCGTCTGAACTACGTGAGCTCCATGATGCAACGCATCAACCGCGCGCTGGGCGACGCCGCCGAGATGACGCGCGTGCTGGACGAGCCGCGTCTGGTGGCAGACGACGCGAATGCCCCCGAGCTCAAGGTGCGCGAGGGCGCAATTGATTTTGAGCACTTGAGCTTTGCATACCGTGACGCCGCGGCGGGCGAGAGCGTGTTTGACGACCTGACGCTCCATGTGGCGGCGGGCCAGCGCGTGGGCCTGGTGGGCAAATCAGGCTCGGGCAAGACGACGCTCACCAAGTTGCTGCTTCGCCTGGACGACGTGCAGGGCGGCCGCGTGCTCGTGGACGGCCAGGATGTCTCGCGCTGCACGCAGCAGAGCCTGCGCCGCCAGGTTGCCTACGTGCCGCAGGAGGCGCTGCTGTTCCACCGCTCCATTCGCGAGAATATCGCCTACGGACGCCCCGACGCCACCGACGAGCAGATTCGCGAGGCGGCTCGCTTGGCTAATGCGACTGAGTTTATCGACCGCCTGCCCCGCGGCTTTGACACCATGGTGGGCGAGCGCGGCGTTAAGCTTTCGGGCGGCCAACGCCAGCGCGTGGCCATCGCCCGCGCCATCCTCACCGATGCGCCGATTCTGGTGCTCGACGAGGCGACGTCTGCCTTGGACAGTGAGTCCGAGGCGCTGGTGCAGGAAGCGCTCGAGAACCTGATGCGCGGCCGCACCTCCATTGTGGTGGCGCATCGCCTGTCCACCGTGGCGGCGCTCGATCGCATCGTGGTGCTGGCGGACGGCGAGATTGTCGAGGACGGCACGCATGCGCAGCTCGTCGAGGCGGGCGGTGAGTACTCAAGCCTGTGGAGCCGCCAGACCGGCGCATTTTTGGAGGCTTAAGGTCCCCGTACGTGGGACAATCGTTTTTGTGAAGTTATGTTTCTGCCGATCCGAGGAGTCGTTATGCCACGCGAGACCAATGCCGCCAAACGCGAGCGCGCCGTTGAGGTGTGCGAGCGCCTTAACCGTCGCTATGGCCCGGTCGAGTGCTTTTTGGACCACGAGGATCCCTTTAGGCTACTTATCTCGGTACTGCTCTCGGCGCAGACGACCGACGCGCAGGTCAATAAGGTGACGCCCCAACTGTTTGCCCAGTGGCCCACGTCCGAGGCCATGGCCGGGGCAAGCGTGGCCGATGTGGCCGAGACCATCAAGTCACTCGGCTTTTATAAGAGCAAGGCCAAGCACGCCGTGGAGGCCGCGCAGATGATCGTTGCCGATTACGGCGGCGAGGTACCGGCCGACATGAAGGAGCTCGTCAAGTTGCCGGGCGTGGGGCGCAAGACGGCGAACATCGTGCTCAACGTGGGGTTTGGCATTGTCGAGGGCATCGCGGTCGATACGCACGTCAACCGCATCGCGCACCGCCTGATGCTGAGCCCCAAGACGCATGCCAAAGAGCCGCTCAAGACCGAGCAAGATCTGCTCAAGATTCTGCCGCACGAGTATTGGGGATCGGTCAACCACCAGTGGATCACCTTTGGCCGCGAGATCTGCGACGCCCGCAAACCCAAGTGCGATGAGTGCCCGCTGGCAGACCTTTGCCCCAGCGTGCGTGTGATGGGGTAGGGGCCCGCCGCATTTTGTCGGCACCCGAGGACGGCGACTAATGTTGCGCAGCACATGTGGGTCGCGAGGGCTCAATATGATGGCGACAGATGCCGTTTGTTGTGAGGGGATGCCCGAATATGTCTTGCACCAAGTGTGGCTCCGAGATGCCCGACGGAACCGATTTTTATACGAACTGCGGGGCTGGGCATGCGCTTGAGCAGGAGTATATGTTGCCCCCTGCCGGCTCATGCAAAAATGTGTTGCTAATTTAGAAGCCTATTCAAGCGCGCCGAAGTCGTGGCGTGCTGGCGTAGCATGAACAAAAAATCAAGCAATGGAGGGCAACGTGGCAACATTGAAGACGCGAGAGCTTGAAGATTATTTTGAGCGCATTGTGCGCACGCGCGAAGGTGACCTACCTGGTCGTCGCAAAGGCGACGAATACTTGTCTCAAACCCATGCGCTCTACCATGGCGACCCTGCGCCCTGGGCTTTAACGCCAAAGATATTCGATAAGGATATGACGGCGCTTCTTAAGGAGGCGGCCGAGCGCATGTACGACATTATGGACAAGGTGACGCGGGCGTTTTGTTCCGATGCCTCCGTGCGCGCGTGGTTTCGCATGGATCCGGCTTTTGCTGACCTGTGCGCTATGGATGCCGGCTATGATTGCCAGATTCCCCTTGCGCGCGTTGATATCTTTCTTGACGAGGACGCCGGTTCGTATACGTTTTGCGAGCTCAATACCGACGGCAGTGCTGGAATGGTAGTGACCGATGCGGTCTGTCAAGCAGTGCGGATGACGCCTTCCTTTGAGGAGTTTGCATCCGACCACCCCGGCTTTCGGCAGTACGATTTGTGCGGTAGCTGGATAGATGCATTGTTTGAGACCTTTGCAGAGTGGGAGCTGGCCCATCCTCACCGCACCGAGGATAGTGCACGATCGGACGACGGGGCCCGCGTTGACGAGGGGCTCTATGCATCGCAATCAAAGATATATCCTGCTTCGGTGGCAATCGTCGACTATTCGGAAAGCATCGACTTGGAAGATGCAGCTCATTTTGTCGACCTTATGAGGCAGCGGGGTGTAGTCGCACGCTTTGCGGATGTGCGCGACCTGCGGATTGGCAAAGGCGAGAGCGGTGCTAGGCGCCTATGCGATGCCGTTGGTCCTATTGATTGCGTTTGGCGGCGCGCGGTGACCGGCGAGCTGTGGGATAAGCCGTGCGACGGACGCTCAGCCTTAATCGAGGCTGCCCAAGAAGGGCTTGCATGCATCGTCGGTGGTTTTAGAACGTGGCCGTGTGCGACTAAGACCGTATTTGCGTTTTTGTGGTCTCGAGCCGGGCAGTCTTTGTTGGGCCCGGAGGAGCAATCGTTTGTCCGGGAGCATGTGCCCTATACCGAGATTTTGGACGAAAGCACCCAGTTGTCGAGATTTGCCGAAAAGGATCGATGGATTGTCAAGCCGTGCGGCGGCTACAACGCGGTTGGCGTTGTAGCCGGTTTGGATGTCACGGAACGGGAATGGTCCCAGGTGCTTGCTCGCGCTGCGGCAGCTGGGGCGATTGTGCAGGAGTATGCTCAGCAGTATCAGACTCCCTGCTTGCGCGGAACGCTTGTCGATGGGCCGCATCGAGGAGAGGCGCCCAAAGGACTTGTGGATGATCTTGGTTTTGCGCCCGCTTCTAATATGGAAGGCCTGTACCTGTATCGCGGCCGTTTTGCGGGCGTGTACACACGCGTCGGTTTTGCCAACACCATAGGTGAGTGGACGAGCCGCCTGAACGTTGCGAGCTTTTTTGAGGAATAGCCGTTTCTTGGGGCACCTTCCGTGGCTGCGGCGTTCGACGTGACGGGGAGATTTTGGCGAAGTCGGTGAGTTCAGTTCTGTCTGGCGTTTTTGTTGCGGGGCTGGGCGTACGCCTGAGCTGGAGTCCCCCCCATGCGCTACCATGACAGACAACGAATTTGACGAACGACCCGTCGAGCTTGCCTCGGCGGGCTTTTGGCGTTGCAATGCCGGAGGAACAGCATGCTCATTCACCGTATAGCCGCGCAGCTCTATACTGCCGAGGCACTGCAGACCGTCGAGGCCGGACTCGATGCCGGCGAGGACGTGACGCTGGCCGTGTCTCAGTCGGGCCGAACGCTTATGGCCGCCGCCCAGTTTGCGCGTCGTCCGCGCCCGACGGTCTACGTTGTGAGTGGCGAGGATGCGGCCGATCGCGCCGCTCGTAGCCTTGCCGCCTACGTGGGCCTGGCGCACGTGTGCCGCTTTCCCGAGCGCAAGGACTACCCTTGGCGCGAACAGGCGCCCGACGACGCCGTGGTGGCCCAGCGCTGCGAGGCGCTCGGGCGCATCGTGCGCGGGGACAACTGCATCATGGTCGCCTCGGCCCGCGCGCTGCTGCGCTGCGTGCCGCCGGTCGAGAGCCACTACTGGGAGTCCACTACTTTTGCGGTGGGCGAGGAGATTCCCTTTGATGAGGTGCCGCAGCGTCTGGTGGGCATGGGCTACACCAATGCCGGTACCGCCGACGCGCCCGGCCTGTTCCGCGTGCACGGCGACACCGTCGAGGTGTTTCCCGCGCAGGAAAAGGCGCCTGTGCGCATTGAGTTTTTCGGCGACGAGATCGACCGCATCCGCCGCATGGTGAGCTCTACGGGGCAGACCATCGGCAACGAGGACAGCATCGAGATCTTCCCCTGTCGCGAGCTCGCACTCACTGACGACGCCGTCCACAACATGCACGTGGCGCTCTACCGCGCCAGTCAGGACGACAGTAAGCTGGCGGCACTGCTCGAGATGGTGGATGCGCGCATCGTCACGCCCGAGCTCGACCGCTTTTTGCCGGTGATGTACGGCCAGACCGTGAGCCCGCTGTCGCATGTGAGCGGCAAGGCGCTCGTGGTGCTGTCCGAGCCGCGCTCGCTGTTCGACGATTGCCTGCGCGCCTACGAGGATATCGAGGCACGTGCCGGCGAGGCGGGGGTCGACCGTCTGGGCGGCCTGTACGTGCGTGCCCAGCAGCTCGACTTTGGTGCTCAGCAGCGCCTGAACTATGTGAGCCTCATCCGTGCCGGCGGTGCGGTTACGGCAGAGCTCAAGATTGAGCAGCCTGCCATCGCAGGCTCGGACAACCGTTTTATGACGCGCATCCAGGAGGTCGTGGGCAAGCGCTATGCCTGCGTGTTTGCCATCCCCGACCGCGGCGCGCGCGAGTCGATGGAGCTCACCTTTGGCGACGAGGGCATTACCTTTGAGGAGTCGCTGACCGCGGCGCCCGAAAATGCCGGCGCTATCGGCGACCGCGTGCGCGTGGCGGCGGCGGATTCCGCCGACCGTGCCGTACGCCAGGAGGCCCATGCTTCCATTCGTGAGCGTAAGGCCGACGCGCTCAACGCCCGCTCGCTCGAGGCGGGCGCGACCCAGGCAGCCGCAGGCGCCGCCGTGCCCACCATCTCGCGCGGACGCGTGACCTTTGTCGATGCCGCCCTGCCGCAGGGCGTGGTGGTGCCCGACGCCAATTTGGCCGTGTTCTCGATCGCCGACCTCAACGCCCGCATGGATGCCAACCGCGCGCGCAGTCGGCGCAAGGTGGACATTACGCAGATCACCTTCCCGTTTAAACCGGGTGACTACGTCGTTCATGCCACCCACGGCATTGCGCTCTTTAGCGAGATCGCGCGCCAGGAAGTGGGCGGCAAGGAACGCGACTACTTTTTGCTGGAATATGCCGATGGCGACAAGCTCTACGTGCCGCTGGAGCAGGTTGACCGCATCACGCGCTACGTTGGCCCCGACGGCGATAAGCCGCGCTTGACCAGGCTCAACACCGCCGACTGGACGCGGGCTACCAACAAAGCGCGCAAGAATGCCAAAAAGCTGGCGTTTGACCTGGTCGATCTGTATACGCGCCGCTCGTCGATTGCCGGTATTGCCTGTCCGCCCGATACGCCCGAGCAGATCGAGATGGAGGAGAGCTTCCCCTACGACGAGACACGCGACCAGCTGGAGGCTATCGCCGACATCAAGGCCGACATGGAGGCGCCCAAGCCCATGGACCGCCTGCTGTGCGGCGACGTGGGCTTTGGCAAGACCGAGGTCGCCCTGCGCGCAGCGTTTAAGTGCGTGGACTCCGGCCGCCAGGTCATGGTGCTCTGCCCCACGACCATTCTGGCCCAACAGCACTACGAGACATTCTTTGAGCGCTTTGCCCCGTTTGGCCTGGAGGTCGAGGTGCTCAGTCGCTTCCGTACGCCGGCGCAGCAAAAGCGCGCACTCAAGGCGTTTGCCGAGGGCGCGATCGATGTGCTGATCGGCACGCACCGCTTGCTTTCGGCCGACGTGAACCCCAAGAACCTGGGCCTGGTGATCATCGACGAGGAACAGCGCTTTGGTGTGCAGCACAAGGAGCAGCTCAAGAACCTGCGCGAGCAAATCGACGTGCTCACGCTTTCGGCAACGCCGATTCCGCGAACCATGCAGATGGCCACGAGCGGCGTGCGCGACATGAGCCTGATCACCACGCCGCCGACCGGGCGCCGTCCCGTCATTGTGCACGTGGGGGAGTACGACCCCGACGTGGTGAGTGCGGCGATTCGTCTGGAAGTGGGCCGCGGCGGCCAGGTGTATTACGTGTCCAACCGCGTTAAGACCATTGACGATGCCGTGGCGCGCGTGCACGAGGCCGCGCCCGAGGCACGCGTGGGTGTGGCACACGGCAAGATGAGCCCGCGCGAGGTCGAGGACGTGATGATCGAGTTCGCGACCAAGAAGATCGACGTGCTCATCGCCACGACCATCGTGGAGAGCGGCATCGACAACGCAACGGCCAACACGCTCATCATCGAGGACTCGCAGCGCCTGGGCCTGGCACAGCTCTACCAGCTCAAGGGCCGTGTGGGTCGCTCTGCCACGCAGGCATATGCGTACTTTATGTTCCCGGGCGAGCTGCCGCTCACCGAGGAGGCGACGGCGCGCCTGACCGCACTTTCCGAGTTCCAGGACTTGGGCAGCGGCATGCGCATCGCCATGCGCGATCTGGAGATCCGCGGCGCCGGTTCGCTCATGGGTGCCGAGCAACACGGCAACCTGTCGAGTGTGGGCTTTGACCTGTTTACGCAGATGCTGGGACAGGCCGTGGCCGAGGCGCGCGGCGACGACGATGCCGGCGTGGAGGCGGCGAGCGTGGGCATCAACCTGCCGGCCGACTACTTCTTGTCCGAGGAGTACCTACCGGCGGTGGACCAGCGCGTGCTCGTGTACCGCAAGCTCGCGGCGGCTGAGGACCTGGAGAGTATCGACGAGGTGCAGGAAGAGACCGAGGCCGCGCATGGTGAGCTGCCGTTGGCGGGACTCAACCTGTTCAACCGCGCGCGTATCCGTATCCGCGGCGAGCGCCTGGGGCTCGAGAGCGTCACGCTCAGCGGTGGACGCATTACCTTCCTGGGGGTTGACGTTTCCAAGAAGGTAGCCTTTGAGCTTAAGACCCGCTATGGCGCGGTGAACTTCCCCAAAAGCCGCAAGCTGTCGGTGCCCTACAAGGCCGGCGCCGGCGCGGGCAGCGGCCTGGGTCGCGGCCTCGACGCCAGCGACGGCACTGGCCCCGTGGCCGCGGCACTCATGCTGCTGCAGCAGCTGGGCGCGACTGACGATGACTAATTGGGTCGACGCTGCAAACGCCCCATTTGGGCAATCTGACCCTCACTCGTCGGTCGCGTACTCAAGTACGCTTCCCTTCTCTTTCGGGCCACCTTGCCACAAATGGAACGTTTTCGCTTACTTATGCTCAGCCTGTAAGGGTATTTACGGGACAAAGCCATCTTCGTCTCACTCACATTGCAGGTTGACCGCCCTTCACCCGACCGAAAGGAAAGTATGTTTGGATACATCTATAAGAAAGATGTCGCCATTGTCGCGGTTATCCTGGCCTTTTGCCTGCTCGTTGGGTCGTTTTTCGATTACCAGATCTCGAGTGCGCTGTTCAACTCGTCCAGCTTGTTCGGTCGCTTTATCGAGGCGGCCGGCGAGCTGCCGTTCGAGCTGACGGCAAGCGTCGCGGGCGTTATGCTCGTGCGCTCGGCACGCCCCGATTCCAAGGCAAGCAGGTGGCTCGCCGCACTGGGCGTTTTGATCAACGTGAGCCTGGTCGGCTACGAGATTATCGGATCGCTGCGCGTCGGCGGCAAGCTTATTGCGTTTCAGCTGATGCTGACGTTTACGCTGGTCATTGTGGTTAACATTATTGCCTATCGCCTTACGCGCGACACCGCGCCCGACGAGCTTACGCGCTGGGCGTTAATGGTGCTTGCCGTGTGGGTCGCTCAAGCCATCATCCTCAACGTGGTTGTTAAGCCGTTGTGGTCGCGCCCGCGCATGCGCGTGATCGAGGTCACGCCGGGGCTCAATTTTCAGCCGTGGTGGGTGATCGGCAACCCCGACAAGTGGAGCTATATCGCGGCCGGCGTAATCAAGGACGGCTTTAAGTCGTTCGCGAGTGGGCACACCGCGCATGCGGCAATCGGCCTTATGCTTGCGGGGCTTCCCGCGGCGGCCTTTACGGAAAAGCCTTCGCGTCGCCGCGTGGTCTTTTGGACGGCGGCTGTGGTCGCGGCGCTCGTCGCCTTTGGCCGTATCGTGATCGGTGCACACTTTTTGACTGACGTGAGCTGCGGTTTTGCTTTGGTACTGGCACTTGAGTGCCTTGCCGCGCGCATTGCCTATCCCAACGGCGTACAATAGCTCCACCTGAATCATCTGGCCGATACCCGGTAAGAGAGGATTGCCATGCTCGCGTTTAACAACGACTATTCCCACGGCGCACATCCGGCAGTGCTGCAGGCGCTTATCGACACCAATATGGAGCCGCAGCCCGGCTATGGTACCGATGCGCACACCGAGCGTGCCAAGCAGCTTATCCGCGAGGCCTGTCAGGCCCCCGATGCCGACGTGTTTTTTCTGGTGGGCGGCACGCAGGCCAACGCGACGGTGATCGACATGCTGCTCGCGCCGTACGAGGGCGTCGTTGCTGCTGAGACTGGCCACGTCGCCTGCCACGAGGCGGGCGCCATCGAGTTTGGCGGCCACAAGGTGCTCACTATCCCCGGCTACGAGGGCAAGATGCACGCCGAGGACCTCGAGAACTATATCCAGGTGTTCTACGAAAACGAGAGCTACGAGCACATGGTGTTCCCGGGTGCCGTGTACGTGAGCCTATCGACCGAGTACGGCACGCTGTACTCCAAGGCCGAGCTCGCGGCGATTCACGCGGTGTGCCAGAAGCGCGAGATTCCGCTGTTTGTGGATGGCGCCCGCCTTGCCTATGCGCTGGCGGCCGATGAGTGCGACATTACCCTGCCCGAGCTGGCGCAGCTGTGTGACGTGTTCTACATCGGCGGCACCAAGTGTGGCGCTCTGTGCGGAGAGGCCGTGGTGTTTTGCGGCATCCACGCCCCGGCGCACCCCATTCCGCGTATTAAGCAGCACGGCGCGCTGCTTGCCAAGGGCCGCCTGACGGGTGTGCAGTTTGAGGCGCTCTTTACCGATGGCCTGTATTTTGTGATCGGCCGTCAGGCGATTGAGGCGGCTCAGGCGTTGCGCCGCGTGCTGCACGAGCGCGGTTACCAGTTCTTCTTGGAGACGCCCACAAACCAGCAGTTTGTGATTCTGTCCAACGAGGATCTGGGCCGCATTCGCGAGCATGCGGCGATCGAGTACTGGGAAAAGTACGACGAGGCCCATACGGTGGTGCGCTTTTGCACCAGTTGGGCCACGACGCAGGAGGACATCGACGCGCTGGCGGCTGTCCTGTAGTCTGATGTAATGACGAGGGGCCGCCTTGCGCTGGGTTTGGCGCAGGGCGGCTCTTGCTTTTGAGGGGGAGGGGCTGTATGCCCGAGAAATCCGAGATGTCCGAGCCGACGATTCGCCTAGCGACTCCCGAAGACGCGCCGGCGTTGCTTGCCATCTATGAGCCGTATGTGCGCCAGACGGCGATTACCTGCGAATATGAGGTGCCGAGCGTTGAGGAGTTCGCCGGGCGCATCGAGCGTACGCTCAAGCGCTATCCGTATCTGGTGATGGAGCTGGACGGGCGTCCGGTAGGCTATGCCTATGTGAGCCCGCTCAACAGCCGCGAGGCATACGACTGGTCGGTCGAGACGTCGATCTACCTGGCGCGCGACGCGCGTCATGGCGGGCTGGGCCGCAAGCTGCACGATGCGCTCAAGCAATGTCTGATCGAGATGGGCATCACCAACATGTGCGCCCTCATCGCCGTGCCGCACGACAAGGACGATGAGTATCTGACGCACAACAGTCAGGATTTCCATGCCCATATGGGATATCGCCTGGTCGGCGCCTTCGACCGCTGCGCCCAAAAGTTCGGCCGCTGGTACGACATGTGCTGGATGGAGCTGGTTTTAACCGAACGCACCCCCAACCAGCCCAAACCAACCTGGTTCCCCGACCTCCCCAAACCTACCATTTAGGGACAGGTTTATTTTGGCAGGTTTTATCTGGGCAAACGTTAAAGGCCGCCGCGAAGGATGTGAGTTCCTTCGCGGCGGCCTTTGCGTTGGGCCGTTCGATTGATAGGTTCAACCTGCGGATGTAGCAAAACTCCAGATAAAACCGACCAAAATAAACCTGTCCCTTTTTGGCAGGTTTTTGGCTGTCTTGCGGTATCAAATCACCGCAAGAAGTGCAGCCTTCGTACGCTATTTTGACCTGAATCGTCCCTTCGGAACGCCTTGCGAGCTAAGTGAGTAGACTTTTTGGCGCGGGGCGAGCACAAAGCTTATCTGTTTTAGTAAAACCGCAGGTCACGGAGGTGGCTGTTTTGGATGTGCTCGGCAGGTCGCGAAAAGCCTACTCACTTAGGTTTACGGTGCTGGATATTCTGGGCGGGAACAGTTGAGCTTAGGCGGCGCGTGTTGCCAGGCGATGTTGGCATTTGCGCCATGCCGGCTTGAGATTTAATAAAAACCGCAGGTAAAACGTTTATTATGTACATTTTGCCTCGTTTGGTGCGCTAGCCGATGGGCTCGGTGTATTTGGCGCGGTCAGTGCGTTGGATGCGCTTGGAGACATGGAGCGGGCGGCCGTCGGTGTCGTAGACGTAGTCGGTGATCAGGATCAGCGCCTGCCCGCGCTCAACGTTGAGCAAAAACGCCTCGTTTTGCGAGGCATAGCACACCTCAAAGGTCTTGTGCCCCTGTGCCGGCGCACGATGGAACTCCTGGCGCAGCATGGCGTAGAGCGAACCGTTGATATCGCGATCGATGAGCGACCCAAAGCTTGGCGGCAAATAGGTAGTCTCCAGGCACAGTGGCGCATCGTCCAGATAACGCAGACGGACAAGTTTGACGAGCTTGCTGCCCATGGCGGCGTCAAAGAACTTAGCTATGCTGCCGGCCGCCTTGGCATAGCCCGAGTCCACCGTGCGCGTGGTGGGCTTCATACCCTGACCCTGCACCTGTGCCGTGTAGCTCGAAAACACCAGGTTGTTCTCGTGGAGCGCCGGCGTGTCGGCCACAAAGGCGCCACGCCCGCGCTCGGTGCGAACCAGGCCCTCATCGACGAGCACCTTAAGGGCATGGCGCACGGTGCTGCGCGAAAGCCCCGATTCGCCCATGAGCTCCATCTCGGACGGCAGCTTGTCTCCGCGCGCGTAGATGCCGGCGGCGATGCGGTCACGCAGCGTACTCGCCAGACGCTCGTATTGGGCCAAGTTCTTTTTCGACGAAGTGCTCATGCGAACAACCTGTATCCAACTTGTATGCTTACTAAACCAAGCATGTATCCAACATGACAACAAAACCGCTAGTAATGACTTGATGAAAACTTTACCAGCAAAATTTCTAAGACAAATATAGCATACAACTAGTCGACATAACCAAAACGTGTATGTAACTTGTATGCCATCGAGAGCATCAAACGAGAAGAAAGGCTGATGCACGATGACTACTCAGGAACAGGTTAAGGACGTCGTCTCCCAGGTTTTGGCTGACAAGGCAGACAAGGGCGGCATCAAACGCGTCGTGTGGATTGGCGCCGGCGGATCCAACGGCGGCAACTATCCTGCCCAGTACTTTATGGAGCACGAGGCCACGCAGGTCGTGAGCTCCAGCTACACCAGCAACGAGTTCGTGCACGCAACCCCTGCCTACGTTAACGAGAACACCCTGGCCGTCGTCGTGTCCATGCGCGGCACCAAGGAGACCATCGTCGCCGCCCAGGTCGCCAAGGACCACGGCGCCAGCACCATCGCCATCTATGTTGACGAGTCCGCCCTCACCGAGGTCTGCGACTACAAGATCCAGTACGACAGCTTGGCCGTCGACGAGTCCTGCATGGGCCGCACCAACTCCGCCGTCGTGACCATGATTGCTATGGAGCTTACGCAGCAGACCGAGGGCTATGCTGAGTACGAGACCGCCATGGCCGCCTTCGACCTGATTGATCCCATCTATCGCAAGGCCTTCGAGTACACCCGTCCGCTCGCTGCCAAGTGGGCCGAGCAGAACGCCGACAAGTCCTGCATCAACGTCATGGCTCAGGGTCCGCTCTTTGGTGCCGCCTACGTCTTTAGCATCTGCAACGTGCAGGAGATGCTGCAGATCGACTCCTGCACCATCAACACTTGCGACTTCTTCCATGGTCCTTTCGAGATCCTGGACAAGCGCACCTCGCTGTTCCAGCTCATCAGCGTCGGCCGCAGCCGCTGCAACGACGAGCGCGGCATCCGTTTCGTCAACCAGTACGGTGGCGAGCGCGTCTATCAGCTCGACGCCAAGGAGCTTGGCCTCAACGACATCAAGGACAGCGTAAGTGAGTACTTCAACCACCTGATCTTTGCGCCGATCCTCAACAACGTGTACATGCGCGCGCTCTCTGCCGTCACCCACAAGGACTACATGACGCGCCGCTACATGTGGAAGCTCGAGTATTAGTTCCGCCGTTCTACCGAACGGCGGACCAGCCGACGCTGCGCGGGCCGCATTTGGACAATCTGACGTTCAACTTCAAGGGCGCGACCAGAAGGTCAGCGCCCTTTCGTTTCACGTCACCTTGCCTCAAATGCGACCCGCTCGCTGACTTATGCTCAACCAGCGGTGCCTTAGACGTTGGTGTACTCATTGGGGACGTTCTTAAATGATTAGTCATCCAAGAACGTCCCCAATGAGTACCCAATGAGTATGTGGAGAAGCATATTTTCCCGGTCGCCGATTTCAGTCTTGAAAAATGTATATAACGACTATAACGTAGCATGAAACATATTGGAAACAATACAGAGGAGGCTGCGTTGAAGAAAAGTAATGTGGGCTATGTGCTGGTGCTGATCGCCGCGCTTATGTGGGGCACCATCGGAATCTTTGTTAACGGAATATCGGCCCTGGGCGTTTCGTCTCAGAGCATGGCGGCTTTCCGTCTGCTGACCGGTGCCATCATGATGGCACCGGTTCTTGCCTTCATGGGCTGCCGTTCAAACGCCTGCGAGGGGAGGGCTGCTACGCCCTGGGCGCTGTTTAAGGCGAGCCCCAAGGAGCTCGTTCCCTGCGCTCTGGTGGGTATTGTTGGACTGGCCGTCGCCAACACCTGCTATTACGAATGCATGGGCGAGGTGGGCATGTCCACGGCCTCGGTGCTGCTCTATACCTCGCCGGTGTTTGGCGTCGTGCTCGGCCGCGTGCTTTATCGCGAGGACGTGACCCCCAACAAGCTCGTCGCCATCGTCTTTAACATTGTGGGTTGCGTGCTCGCGGTGACGAGCGGCGATCTTTCCGGTTTCCACTTCTCGGCTTGGGGCGTCGCGTCGGGTGTGATCGCCGGACTGTGCGGTGCACTGCTGGCTGTGTTTAGCCGCATGGCTACCAAGACACTTCATCCGCTGGCGGTGACGTTTTGGGGCTTTGTCTTTGGCGGATGCTTTATGGCGCTGCTTTCGGCTCCGTGGTCCGATATGGCCGCGGCAATGTCCCCGCAGCTCATCCTGCTGTTCGCGGGCTTTGGCTTTATTCCGACAGCTCTTGCGTACATCTTCTATATGCAGGGCCTTTCGATGGGTCTTGAGACGTCGAAGGTGCCGGTCGTGGCTTCTTTCGAAACCGTGGCGACCGTTCTGGTCGGTATTGGCGTCTATGCCGAGTCCTCCGGCGCGATCAAGGTCCTGGGCATTGTGCTGGTGCTCATGTCCATCCTGATTATGAATACCGACCTCTCCAAGCTGCGCAACAGCGTCATTGTCAAACGTATTGTCGAGAGCATGACCTTTAAGCCCAACGCGTGGTGGACCGAAAAATCTCAGGACATGGATCTGTTTAAGGAACGCACCGGCATCGCGCTGCAGCCCACCGTGCAGGAAAGCCCCTGGTACTTCGTGCGATAGAGGATTGCGCACAGGGTCTGACCTGGGGTTATGCAGCCAGCGCCGGCATACCCAGCCCCAACGTTTCAAGTACGTTAAACCCGTCAACGGTCGATTTTCACCCGCGAACGGTCTTTATACTAATTAGCAATATAAGCAACGTATAAGACGTTATAATGACCATAACGAAAAGGAGGAGGCAAGATGAATCAGATCATTCTCGCATCTCATGGTGGCCTGGCCGCAGGCGCCAAAGACACGCTCGAGATGGTTCTCGGCGACGTGTCGAACGTCCACGTCGTGTCGCTTGCTCGTGACGACAAGGAGCCCATCACCAATAAGGTTGAGACTATGATCGCCACGTTCAATGCGGACGACACCGTGTACGTGCTAACCGATATGCTCGGCAGCTCGGTCAACAACAGCATGGTCGAGCTTTCCCGCAACGGTGCGGCATTCACGGTGATCAGCGGTTTCAACATTCCGCTGGCGCTGACGCTCGCTATGAGCCCCGCCCCCGTCAAGGGCGCCGAGCTCGCGGCCCTCATCAACGAGGCCCGTACCGGTCTGACCAACCCCAATGCCCCGGTCGAGGTTGCCGCGGCTCCCGCCAAGAAGGCCAAGGCGCCCCGCCACAACGCTGGTCCCGCCAAGATTGTCCTCGCGCGTCTTGACTACCGCCTGCTGCACGGCCAGGTCGTTTTTACCTGGACCACCAAGGTCCAGGCCGAGCGCATCATCGTCGTCGACAACGCTGCCGCCAACGATGACATCAAGAAGGACGCTCTTAAGCTGGCCAAGCCCCAGGGCGTTCGCCTGAACGTCTTCACCGTCGAGCGTGCCCTCGCCAAGATGGACAAGCTCAACACCCTCGGCGAGCGCGTCATGTTCATCTTTGGCAACACAGCCGAGATGCTGCAGTTCTGCCAGGGCTACAAGCTCGACGCCATCAACCTGGGCGCCACCGCCAACCACGACGGTGCCGATTAGATTGGCGGCAAGGACAGCTCCGTCTTCTTCGACGCCACCCAGAAGGCCGACGTCAACCAGCTGCTCGACATGGGCATCAAGCTCTACGTCCAGCAGACCCCTACGTATCAGAGCGTCGACATTGACGCCAAGCTGTAATCAACCAGGCCTTTGCCTGACTGAAAGGAGAAGGGTATGAATACGTTCATCAGCGCGGTGCTCGTCGGCCTCGTCGGCGTGTTCTGCATGTGGGACTCCCGCCTGCTCGGTCGTCTTAACTTCGAGCAGCCCCTCGTTGGCGCTACGCTCGTCGGTCTGCTGCTGGGCGATGTGCCCACCGGCCTTGCCGTCGGTGCCGCCGTCGAGCTCGTGTCCATGGGTTTGGTGCAGGTCGGCGCTGCCGTTCCGCCCGATATGGTCCTGGGCGGCATCGTGGCCGCTGCCTTTGCGTGCCTGACCGATGCTTCCGCCGAGACCGCCATGACGATCGCCATCCCGGTCGCCGTCCTGGGTCAGCTCCTCGGCATCGTGTTCCGTTCCGTCATCGCCGCCCTCACACATGTGGCAGATAGCGCGATCGATAACGGAAAGTTCAAGACCGCTTACCGTATGCACATCTGCGTCGGCTCCGGTCTGTACGCCATCATGTACTTCCTGCCGATCTTCCTCGCCGTCTTTGTTGGCACCGACCTGGTTCAGGCCATCGTCAACATGGTTCCCAAGTGGCTGTCCACTGGTCTTAACGTTTCGACCAAGATCATGACCGCCTACGGCTTGGCCCTGCTGCTTACCATGATGATCAAGAAGGGTATGACTCCGTTCCTGTTCATCGGCTTCCTGTTCGCCGCTTACCTCAAGCTGTCCGTCATCGCGGTCGCTCTGATCGGTGTGTGCCTGGCTATCGTCTTCATGGGCTTCAAGTTCAATGGTTCCCATGCAGCCGCCGGTGTCGATTCCGACTACGATCCGCTCGAAGACGACGAAGACTAAGGAGGAACACACTATGGCAACCGCAACCAAGGACGTGTCCCTGAACAAGAAGGTCAGCCAGTTCTTCTGGCGCTCCTGGGCCATCCAGGCCTCTTGGAACTACGAACGTCAGATGAACATGGGCTTCCTCTACGGCATGGTTCCCACGCTCGATCGCCTCTATCCGGACGAGTCCGACCCCAAGCAGCTCGCTGCCAAGAAAGAGGCTTACCACCGTCACATGGCGTTCTACAACTGCACTCCGCAGACGAGCGCTTTCATCCTGGGCCTCGCCGCCTCCATGGAGGAGGAGTACGCCAAGGATCCCGAGAACTTTGACCCCGATTCGATTAATGCGGTCAAGACCTCCCTCATGGGCCCGCTTTCCGGCATCGGTGACTCCTTCTTCCAGGGCACCATCCGCGTTATCGCCTTTGGCCTGGGCGTTCAGCTGGCTCAGCAGGGCTCCATCATGGGCCCGATCCTGGCCATTCTCATCTCCATCGTCCCCTCTGTGCTGATCACTTGGTTCGCAGCCAAGATGGGCTATCAGGGTGGCCACGAGTACCTGAGCAAGCTTCAGGGCGGCGACCTCATGGAGAAGCTCATGTATGTCTGCGGCATCGTGGGTCTTATGTCCGTGGGCGGCATGATCGCCACGCTGATCGGCGCCACCACCCCGCTGCAGTTCGCTGACGGCACTGTCGTTATCCAGAACATCCTGGACAGCATGATGCCCCAGATGATCTCCCTCGGCCTCACCGGCCTTATGTACTGGCTCATCAAGAAGAACGTCAACACCGGTTGGCTTCTCGTGATCGCCATCGTGGGCGGCATCGCCCTCTCCGCGGCCGGCATCCTGGCCTAGTCGCGACCAAGCGTCTAACCGCTTTCCCCGGGGAGCCTGCCTGGCATCCCATACCCCAGGCAGGCTTCCATCCCTATAGGTGACAATGGGACAGTCCCTTTGTCGCATCCTCAACGGGCCGGCGATTCGGTCCAAACCACGGTAACCCTGCGAGTGTCCGGCAATGTGGCGCCGCAAAAAATCGAAAGGAATGTGTCAGATGTACGAGATCGACCTTAACCTCCCTAAGCAGATCGTCGCTGACGTCCTGTCCAACCACGAGATCCACAGCGTCGCCTTCGTCGGCTGCGGTGCTTCCATGTCCGACCTCTACCCCGCCAAGTACTTCCTGGCCAACAACACAGACAAGCTGAACGTTCAGATCTTCACCGCTAACGAGTTCAACTACGACACACCTTCCTGGGTCAACGAGCACACCTTCGTGATCACCTGCTCCCTCGGTGGCTCCACGCCCGAGACCGTCGAGGCCAACAAGACCGCCAAGAAGCACAACTGCCCGGTCGTCTCCCTCACCAACAAGGCTGGCTCCGCTCTGACCGTCGACGCCGACCACGTCATCGTTCACGGCTTCCACGCCAACTTCGCTGCCAAGTGCGAGAAGCCTGGCTACGCCATCGCTCTTGCTCTCGAGATCCTTCAGCAGACCGAGGGCTATGACCACTACGAGGACATGATCACCGGCCTCACCAACGTTTTCGATCTCTGCGAGAACGCCGCTCAGCACTGCAAGAAGCTCGCCAAGAAGTTCGCCGAGGACTTCAAGGACGACAAGATGATCTACTTCATGGCTTCCGGTGCCTCCGAGAAGATGGCCTATTCTCACGCCGCCTTCCTGTTCACTGAGATGCAGTGGATTGACGCCGCCGCCTACAACACCGGCGAGTACTTCCACGGCCCGTTCGAGGTTTCCACCGAGGGTAAGCCCTACGTCTTCTTCATGTCCGATGGCGCTACCCGTCCGATGGACGCCCGCGCCCTCACCTTCCTTGAGCGCATGGGCGCCAAGGTCGCTCTGATCGACTCCAAGGACTACGGCCTGGCTGACGCCGTGCCGGCAAGCGTCCTCACCTACTTCAACCCGCTGCTGCACCTCGCCGTTATGCGCGAGTACGGCAACCAGATCGCCGAGGCTCGTCAGCACCCGCTGACCATGCGTCGTTACATGTGGAAGCTTTCCTACTAATCACAAGTAAGTAGACCTTACGGGTTGATTGAGAGGGGATGGGGTTTGCACCCCATCCCCTTTTTTGCTCTGGGGAGGGCGTGTTCGTCGCGCTATAAAACCCCAGATAAAACCTACCAAAATAAACCTGTCCCTTTTTGGCAGGTGGGAGGAGATGCGTATGATCAAGGCAGTGCTGTTTGATATGGATGGCGTGCTGGTCGATACCGAGTGGTTCTACAACCGCCGCCGCGTGGCGTTTATGGAGGAGAAGGGCTTCCACTTTGACGAGATCCCCGATCTTTCGGGGTCTAACGAGCCTGCCATTTGGGAGGCGCTGGTGCCCGACGATGTTGAGCTGCGCGAGCACCTGCGCGTGGAGTACAAGCAAGTCTACAGCCCGGACCACCCCGTTCCGTATGCCGAGCTGCTCAATGAGCAGACGGAGCCGGTGATGCATGAGCTGCACGGGCGCGGCGTGAAGTGTGCCATCGCGAGCTCGTCCTATCGCGAGCTGATTGACGAGCTGGTGGAGATTGCCGGCGTCGCCGACGTGCTGGACTACACCATCAGCGGTCACGAGTGCAGTGCGTTTAAGCCCGACCCCGAGATCTACCTGCGTGCCATGGAGGCGCTGGGGGTTGAGCCTGCCGAGTGCCTGGTTATCGAGGATTCGCCTTTGGGCATCGAGGCCGGCAAGCGCTCTGGTGCCCGAGTTCTGGCGCTGCGTCCGCACGAGGGCGTCAACCTCGATCAATCGCGAGCCGATGCCATTATCGATAATCTGACCGACATTTTGGCCGCTTTGTAGTGTCAATCCGTCACAGGAGCACTGGTTCACTCGTCTTTTGCTGTGGATTGGCTTAATTTGTCATCTATTTGGATCCGTTTGGCTTCGTCTCAAGCTAAGTGAGTAGACTTTTTGGCGCAGGCCGAGCACAAGGCGTATCTGCCTTAGTAAAACAGCAGGTCACAGAGGTGGCAGTTTTGGGTGTGCTTGGCAGGTCGCGAAAAGCCTACTCACTTGGAATTTGGGCCTTTGGTTGTGGGGCTGCTGGTCCTTTTGATGGTTGTCGAGAGAGGGTGAATTGAGGCGCCCTCTGTCGCTCCATGCTACAATCGCCGGCATGCCCCACAACTACATCTGCCTTCGAAGGGAGCCTACGTGGCGAATGCCATCGATCAGCTCACGGACCGCGTGCTCGTGCTCGGCCGCCTCACCATCGTCCGCCGCGCCATCACCGCCGTGGCGGTCACAATTTCCGCCGTTCTCCAGACATTCCTGATCCAGGCGTTCATTCAGCCCGCCGACCTGCTTCCGAGCGGCCTCACCGGCGTCGCGGTCCTGCTCGATCGTGTTACCTCGCTGGGCGGCGTTCACATCGACATTTCGCTCGGCATGCTCGCGCTCAACATCCCCGTGGCGCTCCTGTGCTGGAGCGGCATTAGCAAGCGCTTCGTCATCTTCTCAATGATGCAGGTCATGCTCTCGTCGCTGTTCCTCAACGTCTTTCACTTCGCGCCGTTTTTGGGCGACAAGATCATGCTCATTTTTTTCGGCGGCGTGGTCTCGGGTCTGGGCGCTGCCATCGCGCTTAAGTCCGGCGCATCCACCGGCGGCACCGACTTTATCGCGCTGTGGGTTTCCAACCACACGGGTAAGACCATCTGGGGTATTATCTTTGGTTTCAACTGCCTTATCCTGGCAATCTTTGGTTTTATGTTTGGCTGGGACAACGCAGCGTACTCCATCGTGTTCCAGTTTATTTCGACCAAGACCATCGACAGCTTCTATCGTCGCTACGACCGCGTGACGCTGCAGATCACGACGCACAAGGCAGACGAGGTCATGACCGCCTATGTTGACCATTTTCAGCATGGTATTAGCTGCGCCGAGGTCATTGGCGGATACAGCCGCGATAAGATGTACCTGTTGCACGCCGTTGTCTCGACCTACGAGAGCCAGGACATTATCAAGCTGGTGTGCGACATTGATCCCGGCGCCGTGATCAACGCGTTCCACACGCTCAACTTTGTGGGCGGCTGGTGGGGCGGTCATGTCGACGAGCCCATGCCCACGGCCGTACCCGATCCCGACAAGCCCGCACGCATGGCCAGCAGGCAGGCGCGCCTCTGCGAGCAGGACAGCCTGCAGCAGGACGACGGCAGGTAGAGTGTTGGCATTTTGCCGGCCCTGCGTAACCCATTCGCATGAGCCCCTCGAATGCCCCGTTGCTTTCGAGGGGCTCTCGTTTGCCCAGATAAAACCTACCAAAATAAACCTGTCCCTTTTTGGTAGGGTGGGTGTATCGTTTTATCGTTATGAGGTAACATAAAACTAGACGTTATATACGTATTAGTAATTTCGATATTTCGATAAGAGTGATCAGATATGCCTGCGCCCAAAAATGCACCGCTTTACCAGCAGATTTACGACGAGATTAAGGACGAGATCGAGAAGGGTGTTTATGCACCCAAGGAGCGTATTCCGTCCGAGCTTGAGCTAGCCGAGCAGTACGAGGTGAGCCGCATAACGGTGCGTCGTGCCGTCGAGGAGCTGTGCTCCGATGGCTACCTGGTTAAGCAGCAAGGCCGCGGCACCTTTGTTTCCACGCCGCACATCAACCGCCAGTTCTACGCCTCGACGCTGCAGACGTTTACCGCGTTGTGTGCCGACAATGGCATGAAGGCTGGTGCGCATGTGGTCGATCGCCAGATTGTTCCAGCGCGTCAAAATGAGATGGAGTTCTTTGGCCTGCAGAAGGATGCGCTGCTGCTGCATATTAAGCGCGTGCGTACGGCCGACGGCGAGCCCATCTTTGAGGAGAACATCTTTGTGCCGTTTGACGCCTATCGTGAGTTGTTAACGGCCGATCTTGAGGACAAGTCGATTTTTGCCGAGGTCGAGCGTGTTGGCGGAACCCCGATTGCATCGGTTGGTTACCGCACGGTCGAGGCCGTTCGTGCCAATGTCGAGCAGGCAGCCGAGTTGGGCATTGCCCCGCATGACCCACTGCTCAATCTGCGTGCCGGCTTTACCGGCCCCAATGGCGAGCCGGTATTGCTCGGCAAGCAGTACTACGTTGGTAGCCGCTACGTCATGGTCATATAAGTTACGCGGTTTTACCAAACCGCGTAACGGCTCGACGCTGCGCCTTTGGTTCCACCGTTCTAACGAACGGCGGACCGGTCGACGCTGCAAACGCCCCTAAGCGGCAATCTGACGTTCAATCGTCTGTCGCGCACCGAAGTACGCTTCCCTCCTCTTTCACGTCACCTTGCTCGCTTAGGGGCGTTTTTGCTGACTTATGTTCAACCAGCAACGTTTCCGCGCTTGTCAAGATAGTCATTGGGGACGTTCTTAAACGACTGGTCATTCAAGAACGTCCCCAATGACTGCCCCAATGACTGCCCCAATGACTGCCCCAATGACTGCCCCAATGACTGCCCGCAGAATGAGCGTGGCTGACAGCCGTGCGGCAGCGGTCCGCGCGGCGGCGTATAATCGGCGGCAGATGACTTGGACGTTAGGAAACCATGACCGATAGCATGCAGCAGATGGCGCTCAACACGCTCGGCGCCTATTTTGGCTACACCTCGTTTCGCCCGGGACAGGACCGCATGGTGGATGCGATCCTTGCCGGCCGCGATGCACTCGGCGTTATGCCCACAGGCGCCGGCAAGTCTATCTGCTACCAGGTGCCCGCGCTCATGCTGCCCGGCATCACCTTTGTGGTGAGTCCGCTGCTGTCGCTTATGGAGGACCAGACCCGCGCGCTGCTCGCGGCGGGTGTGCGCCCCAGTTATCTCAACTCCAGCCTTACGCCGGCTCAGCAAAATACCGTGCTCAAGCGTGCTCGTGAGGGGCGCTACCAGCTTATGTATGTGGCGCCCGAGCGTCTGCTCGAGCCGCGCTTTCTGGCCTTTGCGCAGGAAGCTGCAGCCGAAGGCGGCATCGGCGTTCCGCTCGTGGCCATTGACGAAGCCCACTGCGTGAGCCAGTGGGGCCAGGATTTCCGTCCTGCTTACCTGCAGATTCGTGAGTTTATCGATTCGCTGCCGCGGCGCCCGATCGTGGCGGCGTTTACCGCCACGGCGACCGAGCGCGTGCGCGCCGATATCCAGCAAATGCTCGGCCTGCAAAATCCCGCGACGGTGGTGACGGGCTTCGATCGCAAGAACCTCTACTTTGGCTGCGAGGAGATGGGCGACAAGGCCAAGGCCGCGTGGGTGCGCGACTATGTGATCGCGCATTCGAGCGAGAGCGGCATCGTGTATTGCTCGACCCGCAAGACAGTCGATGCGCTGGCAGGCAAGCTTGCCGAGGCACTGGGCCCCAGCGGCATTCGCGTTGGCCGCTACCATGCCGGCATGGGCAACGACGCCCGCCGCCAGAGCCAGCGTGCCTTTATCGACGACGACATTCAGGTGATGGTTGCTACCAACGCCTTTGGCATGGGCATCGACAAGCCCAACGTGCGCTATGTGATTCACAACAACGTGCCCGAGAGCATCGAGGCATACTACCAAGAGGCGGGCCGCGCCGGCCGCGATGGCGATCCGGCCAGCTGTCACTTGCTGTGGAACGGTAACGATTTTCGCATGCGCCGCTTTTTGATCGACCGCGGCGATGTGGCCGACGAGGCGCTCGACGACGAGCAGCGCGCATGGGCGCTCCAGAACCGTTATCGCCTGCTCAGCCAGATGGAGGGCTACTGTAATACCACCGGCTGCCTGCGCGAATACATGCTGCGCTACTTTGGCGACGAGGTCGCGGCCGAGCATGCTGCGGCCGGTACGGGCAGCACCGCCACGGACGATGTCGAGGGCTGTGGCAACTGCAGCAACTGTCTCACGCAGTTCGAGGTCGAGGACGTCACCGATATGGCCCGCGCCGCTGTGCACTATGTGGCCACGCGACCCATGCGTTTTGGCAAGTCGCTGATCGCCGATGTGCTCCACGGCGGCAACACCGAGCGCATTCGCCAGATGCATCTGGACGAAGACCGCGGCTACGGTGAGCTATCGAGCGAATCGGTCGGGCGTATCAAGGACATCATCGGCCAGCTGTGTGGCCGTGGCTATTTGGCCACCTCGCAGGGGCAGTACCCGGTCGTGGGGCTGGGTTCGCGTGCCGGCGAGGTCGAGGACGAGGCGTTTGCCTTTACCGTTAAGCGTCGTGCGTCCAAGCGCAAGGCCTCGGCCCGCGCCCGTCGAGCGGTGGACCTGCTGCACGAGGAGGTCGAGCTGAATCAGCGCCCGCGCGTGGGCGACGATGCCGAGTTGTTCGAGCGCTTGCTCGCCCTGCGCAAGGAGATTTCGACTAAGCTGGAGATGGCGCCGTACATGGTCTTTTCCGACAAGGCCCTGCGCGGCCTGTGCCGCCTTCGCCCACAGACGCGCGACGAGCTTATTCAGGTCAACGGCATCGGTGAGAAAAAGGCCGACGCCTTTGGCGAGCAGTTTATGGCGGTGATTGAAGAGTTTGAGTCCGAGCATGCGTGGGATGGAGCGTAACGATGGCATCCGACGATAAAACCGGCCGCACTGGCGTGTCCGCCGCACGCGAGAAGGTTAACACCGAGCTGGACGCCGCCCGCGGCAAGGTCTTTGGCTGCAGCCCCGAGTTCCGCCGCTATATGGTCGTCGAGTAGTACTAGGTACCGGGAGTTATCTTTTTTAACGGGGTCTGCGCTGCGCGCGGGCCCCTTTTTGCGTTGTGGCGGCCGGATTCGTGTCTGCGCAAAAACGAAGGTGAATACTTTTCCGCGAAGTGAACGACCTATTTTGGACCCCCGAAGCATCCGCATTTTTTGACGCCAAAACTGCAGGGAAAACTCGGCGAAACCGCAGGAAACGGCGTCTGAAAAGTGTCAATGCTTCGGGGACTCATTTTTGCTCGTTCACTTCGCGGAAAAGTATTCACCTTCGATTTGCAAGGGCGCTGCCTGAGTCAAAAGGCGGGCCGCGCCGGGGATTTCCGGCGCGGCCCGCTTGGTATCGCGCTTAGATTCGCAAGGTTGCGGCAGCCAGCGGCCTACTTTGCGTCGTAGGCCTCGGCGTCCCACCAGTCGAGCTGGGCGATGTTGTCGCGGATGTGCTGGCAGCTCTTGTGGAAGCCCTCGAGCTCGTGCTCGGAAAGGTCCAGCGTATAGACCTCCTCGACGCCCTCGGCACCGATCACGCACGGCAGGGAGGTGAAGATGCCCTCCTCGCCATACTGGCCGGTCATGAGCGTGGATGCCGAAAGCACGGCGTGCTCGTTGTGCAGCACGGCGGCGCAGACGCGCGCGGCGGAGTTGGCGACGGCGTATTCGGTGCACTGCTTGCCCTGGTAGGTTACGTAGCCGCCCTTGCGTGCAAGCTCCTCGACCTCCATGTGGTCAAAGGCGTACTTGTCGGGGTTCTCGGCCTGGAGCTCGTTGAGGCTCTTGCCGGCGATGGTCGCGGCCTTAAAGGCGGCCAGCTGGCTAAAGCCGTGCTCGCCGATCATGTAGGCGTCGATGGACTTGGGGCTCACGCCGACCTTCTTGGAGATCTCGGTGCGCAGGCGGGCGGAGTCCAGGCCGCAGCCCGAGCCGATGATCTTCTTGGGATCGTAGCCGGTCAGATGCCACAGCTCGGTGCACACGACGTCGCAGGGGTTGGAGATGCTCACAAAGATGCCGTCGAAGCCGGCGTCGACGATACGTTTGGCAAAGGTGCGGGCGGCGTCGGTGGTAAAGAACAGTTCGCCGTCGCGGTTGCCAGCGGCTAGCGCGACCTTGCCGGCGGCGTTGACGATGACGTCGCAGCAGGCTAGCTCCTCGTAGTGGTCGTAGCAGTTGACGATCTTGGTGTTGTACGGGACAAACGAAAGGGAGTCGCGCAGGTCCTGGACCTCGGACGTCACCTTGGCCTCGTTGATATCGCACAGGTACAGCTCGTCGGCAATGCCCTGCATAAGCAGGCTGTTGGCGACATGTGCTCCTACGTGGCCCTGGCCGACCACACCGATCTTACGCGTCTGGTACATATGAGTATCCTTTCGGCCGAGTTTTTTTGCGTCGAACCATTGTAGCGTCCTGCCGTCACTTCGCTAAGCTAAAGCGAAGTAGATTTTTGGGATATGTCTTAATCTCTACTTTTGGAGTGATTTGGCCGCTGACGGCATCGCTGGGCGATGTGCTCGCGCGGATAGGGCTGCTCGTTGTACCATAGCTGCAACTGACTCGTAAGGAGCATCCATGCCCATTCGCATTCCCGACGCCCTCCCTGCCGCCGCGCAGCTCGAGAGCGAGAACATCTTTGTCATGACCGAGTACCGCGCGCTGCACCAGGACATCCGTCCGCTGCGCGTGCTCATCCTCAACCTCATGCCCACCAAAATCGCCACCGAGACGCAGATCATGCGCAAGCTCTCCAACACGCCGCTGCAGGTGGAGGTAGACCTGCTGCGCACCAAAACGCACGAGGCCACGCATGTGAGCGCCGGTCACCTGGAGACGTTCTACCGCACGTTCGACGACATCCGCGACATCCACTACGACGGCCTGATTATCACGGGCGCGCCGGTGGAGCAGATGCCGTTCGAGGAGGTCGACTACTGGCCCGAACTCTGCCAGATCATGGACTGGTCCACCACGCACGTGCACTCTACGCTGCACATTTGCTGGGGCGCGCAGGCTGGCCTGTATCACCATTACGGCATTCAGAAGTACGATCTGCCGGCCAAGGCAAGTGGCGTGTTCGAGCATTATCTGGTGAAGCCGCAAAGCCCGCTGGTCCGCGGCTTCGATGACCGGTTCTATGCCGTGCATTCGCGCAACACCGATGTACGCCGCGAGGACGTGGAGGCCGAGCCGCAGCTTGAGGTCGTGGCCGTGTCCGACGAGGTGGGCCTGTACATCGTCAAGTCGACCGACAGCCGCCGCTTTTTTGTCTTTGGCCATCCCGAGTACGATACCGACACGCTGCGCCTGGAGTACGAGCGCGATGTGAAGCGCGGACTCAACCCTCAGGTGCCGGCGCATTACTTCCCGGGCGACGATCCAGCCGCCGAGCCGCGCAACGTCTGGCGCAGCCAGGCTCAGCTGCTCTACACCAACTGGCTCAACTACTACGTCTACCAGACCACGCCCTATGACCTGGCCCGCGCCGGCGAGGAGCACTAGGCTGTCGGGAGGGACGCTGGCATTTAGGCGCTGATGATGTTGGGCAGCGGCAGGTCGTGGGCTTCGGTGGGAACGTGGTCGACGCGCTGTTCGTCAAAGGCGATGCCGACGATTTGGCATGCGGGCGAGAGCATGGGAAGGTAGCGGTCGTAGCAGCCCCCGCCGTAGCCCAGGCGCGCACCGGTGCGGTCGAAAGCCACGAGCGGCACGACAACCATGTTGAGCTCGGCGGCGGGTACGATGGGGCAGCGATTGTTGTCGATATCCGTAGCTGCGAACGCCCGCGTGGGATGAGCGATAAACGGAGCCGTGGATACATCGCCGGCGGCGACCGTTCGCATGCACATGCGCTGGCCGCATGCGGCGGCGTCGCTTGCCGAAAGCATGCACGGATAGGCTACGCGCCAGCCGCGCGCGGCGGCCGCAGCGGCAAACGCGGCAGGGTCGACTTCGGAATCCATGGCAGCATAGACGGCAACGGTGCGTTGGCCCGCAGTGCCGCTGACCTCCATCAGCTCAACAAGCCGCGCGCATACAACAGCGGACTTCGCCGCCCGAACATCCAAGTCAATCGCATTGCGCCGGGCAATCACCGCCCGCCGCAACTCAGCCTTATCCATCACAGCCTCATCTCCCAAATCTTCCAAAACGGGATAGGTTTATTTTGGCAGGTTTTAGCTGGGCGAACAGCAAAAACCACCACGAAGTGGACGCAGGCACCTTTGCGGCGGTCTGTGCTGTGATGGGCGTCTGCGGCGGTCTGTCTCGATCTGTAACAGTAACTCGGCAAAAATGGACCTAGTTGTTACAGATTGAGACAAACCGCCGGTGCCGTTCGGGAACGTCTCGATTTATAACATCTGGAGCCGATATTGCCGTCTAGATGTTACAGATTTAGACAAACTGGTGGGACGGGCTGAGCTGCCCCGCCCAAGCCGCAGAAAAAAGGTAGATTTTCGGGCATGTCCCAAAAATCTACCTTGGTGCCTTAGCCCAGCAGGTCGACTACGTTAAAGTCGGCGTTGCTCTTGGCGATGACGTCGCGGCCGCCAAAGACGCAGGTTGGCGACTCGGCTGCGATGCGCGTCACATCGGCGCCGAGCGAGCGCAGCTCACCGGGCGTGGCGGCGAGCATCTGGGCGCGACGCTCCTCGCGCGCATGCGGATCGAGCCCGGCCAGGTAGGTCGTGTTGCGGCGCTTGGTGAGCGCGTACGGCTTCACCGGCGCGTCCATGCCGCTCACGCAGCTCACGATAAAGCCCTCAAAGGCGGCCTCGTCGGGCTCAAAGCTGCCGAGCCATTCGCCTGCGCGCGCCACGCGCTCAATCGAAGGATCGATTGCCGGGTCACGGTAGGTGTAGAACGCCGTCTGACGCTCGCCGGCCGCGCGGAATCCGCAGCCGTACGCACCGCCCTTCACGCGGATTTCGTTCCACAGGTAGTCGTAGGAGAGCGCGTTGGCAGCCACGGCCCAAGCGCCCGTCACGTCGAGCCCCAAGCGCCGCGGGTCGCACGCGCTTGCCGCAAAGCAGATGTCGCTGGGGATGACGAAAGCCTCATGGCGGTCGCACGGCGCCGGCACCACGAGCGCGTTGCGGCCGGCATCGGCGCCGTCTCCCGCGCCCAGCCCCAGGTCGCCCGCGGCATCCCAGTACGCGTCAAAGTCCCCGTCGCTGCCGGTAAAGCTCGCCATGCAGCCATCGGCCACAAAGATGCGGTCTGCCAGCGCGGCAAGCTTGGCGCGCAGGTCGTCCAGGCGCTCGTCAAAGTGCTCGAGCAGATCGCGCAGGAACAGGTAGAAGTCCACGCCCGAAAGCTGCTCGCGCACCACGGCCGAAGGCGAGCTGTAGCTCATCGCGCGACCGAGCGCCGCCGAGTGTCCGTTGTTGATAAAGCCCTGCTCAAGCCCAATGCGAATCTGCGTGAGCACGTCGCGAACGCGGTCGGCGTCAGCATCGAGCAAAAGCGTGCTCGACCACACCTCGCGCGGCAAGCTCGCCAGCGCGTCGATCTTTTCGGACAGGGCGCCGGCGCTCACCAGCAGGTAGGGGCGCACGCCGTCCACGTCGGGCTGCGTCATGACCTCGGTCGTAAAGCTCAAAAAGCCCAGCTTGCCGGCGAGCAGGTTGTCGAGCTCCTCGGCCGAATGCTCGCGCGTGGGCAGCTGCTTGAGCAGGCGGCAGAGCAGCGTCACGTAGGGCAGGTCCTCAAATGCGACGCAGCTCAGGTCGAAGTACTGCATGGCGTAGGCCAGGCGGTTGGTGGGAATGTCGTGGCGCAGGCAGGGGATGGGCGCAGTCGTGTCCACAACGAGCGGAGGCTCGGGGCGCGCCGCGCCAATGTCGGACACGCGCAGACGCGGTAGCGTGGCCTTGTCCTCGGGCGTGTCCTCGGCCTCCTGCGCGGCACGCAGCACGACCGTGCGCTCGACTACGTCCGCCAGCTCGGCATCGGTCATGGCATCGCGCTTGGCTGCCAGCTCGGCGGCCTCGGCACCCTCTGCGCCCTCGGCGGCGTCCACCGGAACCAGCTCGACTAGCGCCATGTGGTCGTTTTCCAGCACCAGCTCGCGCAGCAGGTCCTCAAAGTAGCTGCCGTCCAGCTCGCCGCGCAGCTCCTCGTACACCGGGCCATACTTGAGCGCTAGCGTCGCAGCGTCGTCATCGTAGAGCCACGTGCTCAGCGCGTCGCACGCAATGGCCACGCCGTCGGCGATACCGTAGTCGCGCTGGCGAAGGTCGTATTCGTTGCTGCTGATGATGGCCTCTAGGCGCTCGCGCGGAACGCCGTGCTCACACAGGTCGCGGCAGGCGTCTTGGAACACGCGGCGCAGCTCGCGCGCCACGCCGGGCTGCGCGTTTTGCAGCATGATGAGCTCGTAGGGCTGCAGGCACTCGGCCGCGGTGTAGCTCACCACGTTGCCGCCTAGGCCCGCCGCCAGAATGGCCTTTTTAACCGGGGCCTCGTTGGAGCCCAGCAACGCCTCGAACAAGATATCCGCCGCGATCGTGCGCTTGCGGTCGAGCGCGCTGCCCAGCACCAGGCCCAGGCCCACCAGGGCGTTCTCGGGCGTGGTTGTCATCTCGACGCGCTTATACTCGCAGGCCACGGGCGCCTGCACACCCAGTGGATTGGGCGCCAGCGTGGACGGGTCCTCGCCGGCGGCGTCCATGCGGCGGCTCGCGGCACTCGGCTGCGACAGATAGCGCTCGTCCAAAAACGCCAGTGCGCGGTCCACGTCCAGGTCGCCGTAGAGCGTAATGTAGGAATTGGAAGGATTGTAGTGGCGCGCGTGTGTGTCCAGGAACTGCTCGTAGGTGAGCGCGGGAATCGCGCGCGGGTCGCCGCCGCTCTCGTGCGCATAAGCGGTGTCGGGATAGAGCACGGCGTTGACGGCATCGTCCAGCACGCTCATGGGGTCGGACAGCGCGCCCTTCATCTCGTTGAACACTACGCCGTTATAGCGCAGCGTGCCCTCGCGTGGGCTCGCGGAGCTGCCGCCGTTCTCGCCCTCGGCGCTCTTCGGCAGGTCCAGCTCGTAATGCCAGCCCTCCTGCTCAAAAATGGTGGGCTTGGTGTAGATGGCCGGGTTGAACACCGCGTCCAGGTACACGTCCATCAGGTTGTACAGATCCTGCTCGTTGGTGGTAGCAACGGGGTAGATGGTCTTGTCGGGGTAGGTCATGGCGTTGAGGAACGTCTGCATGGAGCTCTTGATCAGGTCGACAAACGGCTCCTTGACGGGAAACTTGGCCGATCCGCACAGCACCGAGTGCTCAAGAATATGGAACACGCCGGTGGAATCGGCCGGCGGCGTCTTAAAGCCAATGGCAAAGGCCTTGTTTTCGTCGTCGCATGCCAGGTACAGCAGGCGAGCGCCCGAGGCGGTGTGGCGCAGCACGTAGGCGTCTGAGTCGAGCTCGGGCACGGTCTCGCAGCGCTCGACGGCAAAACCATGGCAGGTGGTGCCGGGCACCAGCAGTGCGGCGGCAGCGGCGCGCGGGTCGGTTGAGGTGGTGGGCATATGCAGTCTCCTTTGACGCCCCAGCGGGGGCGAATCGAGTCGAATCCTCGAGAGTATACCCATATGGGGCTGCGGCTCTGCGGCGAACTGAAGACGATGCCAGCAGATTGGACAAAGGCCCCGTGCGTCAACCACGTAACTCTCACCTCACATTTATCTCTACGACGAGGGATGACTGAGAGACAGACAGAAGATAAAAATCAATCGGCTTATCGGATGCATGTACCGCCATCAGATTGAAGTTGTATGCGGAAATAGATGGACTCTACCCCGCTTACGCAAAATAACCCCCCGTTCGCTGAAACATTATAGGAAATGGCGTGGAGTGCTAAAAGTTCTAATACAATATAAGTCATTTATCTATAAACTGCTGATTCCTTGCAAAGGTATGGTTGATATGGTTGAAGCAAATAGCGTTATCCCCCTATACAAACAGATTGTCCGTGCGCTTTCTGATTCGATTGCCAACGGCACGTACCGCCCGGGAGATAAGCTTCCGACCGAGGCGGAGCTTATCGAGCAATTTGGCGTGAGCCGAATAACGGTTCGCTCTGCAATTAAAGAAATGGAAGATGCTGGGCTTGTTGAGAGGGCCCGCGGCAAGGGCACGTTCGTTTCGTCGGACACGCAGATGTATGCCGCGGACGACCGTGAGAGCTTTACCCATTCGTGCCAGCTTGCGGGCAAACAGGCGTCTACCAGGGTTCTCGAAATGGGCTGGGACTTCCCAAGCCTGCGAGACGCGAAGTTCCTGGGCGTAGACGATACCCAAAAGGTATTGCGTAGTCGTCGTCTGCGCCTTGTGGATGGCAAGCCCACGATGCTGGAAACCAATAGCTATTCCGCTGCGCTTTCTTTTTTGGAGCATGAATCCCTCGATGATTCGCTGATGGCGGTACTCGATCGCCAGGGGATCAAGATGGGTCCCAACACGCGTACGCTCGAGGTCTGCTATGCGAGCGAGCTCGAGGCGGCATATCTTAACGTGGAGCTTGACTCTTCGCTGCTTCTGTTTGTCGATAGACGTTATGCTCCAAGCGGCGAGCCGCTCTTCATCTCCCGTCAGGTGTACTGCACCGAGCGACTGAAGTTCTATTTGTAAATTAGAGATGGATCGGTCTATTTACCGACCAATTGTTACCGTTCGCGGATTTGGAAAATAGACACACCGCGCAGGGGTAGATTGCTAATATACTTTGTTATGACAATATAGTACGTCTTATTGATATTGGAGAACTATGAATAAGATATTGCTAGCGAGTCATGGTTATCTCGCCCAAGGCATGAAAAGCTCTCTGGAGATTTTGATGGGCACTAACGACCGAATCGAGTGCCTGTGCGCCTATATCGATGATGATTCAAGGGACGTCGCGGCGTTGATTGATGCATGGATGGAGACGAGGGACCCTGCCGACTCCTGGTTTGTCGTGACTGACATCTTTGGCGGCTCTGTAAACAACGAATTCATTCAGAGGCAGACCGCCGGATCGTTTACGTTGATCGCCGGAATGAACTTGCCGCTGCTGGTGGAAATGGTCACACAGCTGGACTCCCTGGATGCGGACAAGGCCAAAGCCGCGGTCGAGGGATCGCGTTCGTTTATTCAGCTTTGCGAGGCGGCGGATATGCTTGCCGATGTCGAAGAAGAAGAGTTCTAGCTCAAGCTTCAACGAATAATTCAACCCTGTCATTACCTTTATTACGCGCGGAGATGATTACGATGATTAAGCTTACGAGGGTCGATTACCGATTGATTCACGGCCAGGTCGCCATGTCTTGGACACATGCGCTGGATGTCGATTGCATCCTGTGTGCCAGCGACGCCGTGGCAAAAGACGACATGAGAAAAGCCGCTTTGAGGCTAGCTCGTCCCAACGGCGTGAAGCTCGTCATAAAAGACGTAAACGCTGCTATCGAGGCGCTCAACAGCGGCGTCACCGACAAGTATTCGCTGTTTATCATTGTCGAGACGATCGAGGATGCCTATCGCCTTGCTAAGGGTTGCAAAGACATCAAGGAGATCAATTTGGGCGGAACTCGAAAGTCTCCCGAGACCACGCTTCATCCGACCCCCGCGATCTTTGCGACCGAAACCGATGCCGAGCATATCCAAGAGCTTGTGAACGATGGCGTGGTTATCGAAATCCGTCAGGTCCCCAATGACTCAAAGGTATTTGCCAAGGACGTTTTCTAGCCGGAAATATGCCATTGTCTGGCATTTATTAACCAGGTCCTCCTTTCTTAAGCCCGTCGATCATTTGATCGACGGGCTTTTTATTTCAAGACTTTAGTCTGCTGGCCGCGCAGCGGCCAGCTTTAAACCACCCGCTACGCGGGTGGAGACAAACGGCTTT